>NZ_JARVSI010000027.1:0-187302 GCF_030209255.1 Pseudomonas sp. CFBP2511
GACAGCTCGGAAAACCTTAGCGTACGATTTTTTCCGAATTCTCTAGGCTCCCCTACTCGCGCTGCTGGGACTGCTGGCCGTGGCCTCGGCTCCCGTCGCCCAGGCCTTGGAGGTTATGCGCTGGGAACGCATGCCGCTTGCGGTGGCGCTGAAGGTCGGCCAGGAACGCATCGTGTTTATCGACCGGAACGTCCGCGTGGGCGTGCCTGCGGGTGTGGGCGAGCGCCTGCGCGTGCAGAGCGCGGGCGGCGCGGTGTATCTGCGCGCGAACGAGCCGATCGAACCCACGCGGCTGCAACTGCAAGACACCGACACCGGGGCATTGATCCTGCTGGACATTGCTGCCGAGCCGGCCAAGGGTGGCGAGCCTGCGCTGGAGCCGGTGCGCATCGTCGAGGGCGATGTGCCCTCCGCGCGCTCCGGCGATCAGCCGACCGATGCCGACGAAGTGCCAGCACCCGCCAATCGCCAGGCGGCCGCGCAGTCAGCCCGGCGCGAAACGCCAATCTCGGTAGTCCTTACACGCTTTGCCGCGCAGAACCTATACGCACCGCTGCGCACGGTCGAGCCGCTGCCGGGCGTCATGCGGGTCAACCTGCGCCGTGACCTGGACCTCGGCACCTTGATTCCGACACTGCCGGTGCGCGCCACCGCACTCGCCTCGTGGCGGCTGGAAGACCAATGGGTGACGGCCGTGCGCCTCACCAACACCGACGCCGGCTGGATCACGCTAGACCCGCGCGTGCTGCAAGGCGATTTCCTCACTGCCACCTTCCAGCATGAGGCACTCGGCCCGCGCGGCACGCCCGAGGACACCACCGTCCTGTACCTGATGACGCGCGGGCGAGGCATCACGCAGTCGCTTTTGCCCGCCCTCCACCGCTTCGACCCGGCCACGCATTTGCCGCAGCCGGAAGCCAGCGTCGAGGATCCGAAGGACGGCAAGGAGGCTCCCCATGCGCAGTAACGGACTCCTGAAGTGGCTGATGATTCCTGTGGCCCTGCTGGTGCTGTTCTTCGGCATTCGGCTGTTCTCGGGCGGAGGGTCGTCGGCACCCTCGCAAGCCGAGACGGGTAGCCAACTCACGCCCGAAGAAATGAAGGCATTGGGCATTGCAGGCGATACCCCGCGCGACACCGTGGCAACGCTCGTCGCCCAGGTAAAGCAACTGCGCACCGAGCTTCAGACCGCGCTGTCTGATAACAAGTCCCAGCGCGAGGAGAACCAGCGGCTGCGCCAGCGCGAGAACTCGATCGACCAGCGCATCAACTCGGCGCTGGAGACCGAGCGCTCCAACCTGCGCCGCGACCAGCAACAGGCGGCCAGTGAACGCCAGCAGACCGAGGGCCTGCTCGCCGACTTGCAGCAGCGTCTGGACAGCATCGGCGGACGCGGGGGCGGCCATACAGATATGCCTGTGGGCCTGGGGCTGCGCGACGGCGACGAGGCCGGAATGGAAGGCGGCATGCGCTGGGTGGATCCAGACGATAAGAAGCCCGTCGATGGACGCAATGGCAACCGTGGCACGGGTGGCGGCAACAACTTCCCGACGAGCTTCGGCCCGGCGCAGAGCACGCTGGACACCACGGCGGAAACCGTGCCGAAGGCGAGTGAGGGCTCCGCCCGGGCCAAAAGCACCAAACCCGTCTATACCGTGCCGACGAACTCGACGCTCATGGGGTCGGTGGCGATGACGGCGCTGATTGGCCGCGTCCCGATCGACGGAACCGTGAACGATCCGTACCCCTTCAAAGTCCTCGTCGGCCCCGACAATCTCACCGCCAACGGCATCGACATTCCTGACGTGGCCGGTGCGGTCTTCAGCGGCACGGCTTCGGGGGACTGGACGCTGTCATGCGTGCGCGGCCAGGTGCGCAGCATCACCTTCGTCTTTCATGATGGAACGATCCGCACGATCCCCGAGGACCGCGAGGGCAATCAGCAGAACAACCAGCAGCAGAACGCTCAAAGTGGGGGCCTGGGCTGGATCAGTGATCCCTACGGCATCCCGTGCGTCGGCGGAGAGCGGCGCAGCAATGCGCAGCAGTACATCGGCTCGCAAGCCCTCATCACGGCGGCCGGCGCCGGCGTGGCCTCGCTCATCCAAAGCGACAGCGGCCAGATGTCCTACGTGGGCTCGGACGGCTCTATTGGCACCGTGGGCATCAGCGGTCAGGAAGCGGTCGGCCGGATTCTCGCAGGCGGTGTCAAGGAGATGTCGAACTGGGTCAACAAGCTGTACGGCCAGGCATTCGCCGCAGTGTATGTCCAGCCCGGCGCCAAAGTCGCCGTCCACCTCGACAAGCCGCTCGCCATCGACTTCGATCCCGAAGGTCGCAAGGTTGATCACCGCGCAGGAGAAAACCATGCTCTCGAACTTGACTAAGGGCCTTGCGTCGGCCCTCCTCCTCGCGCTGCTGGGCGGCTGCGCCACCAGCAAGGAGGATCTGCTGACCCACGGCGACCGCTCGATGATGGATATCTGGCAGCAGGAAACCGGCGACGGCGCGGTGGGTGGTGCCGGCCAGGTGGCTCACCGCCTGCTGCTCGACGCGCGCCAGAGCCTGCGTCGGCCGCTGACCGACGCCGACGTGCAGGCCGCACCCGCCGAGCAGATGCGCTACACGCGCACGGCGCGCAACGAGGTCTATCGCCAGTTCCAGCGCCTGCCCAATCCCGACCTGGTGATGTACGTATTCCCCCATTTGGCCGGCACGGACCCCGTGCCGGTTCCGGGCTACAGCACCGTGTTTCCGCTGTACAAACGCATCCAATACGCCATGCCGGGCGAGCGCGTGGAGGACTACTGATGCGGTGGAAACTCCCTTGGCCCAAGCTGGCCGCCGCAGCAAACGGAAACGACGAGCCGTCTGACGGATGGCTGCGCCATGTCGAGGCCTTGCGCCAAGCTGGCCTGCCCGAACCCGGTGCTGCGGTCCAGGGCCACAGGCCGGCGACCGTGGCCGACGAGCAGGCGCTGTACGACGTTGCGCCGTCCTTTGTGGAACTGCTGCCCTGGGTGGAGTTCCTGCCCGAGTCGAAGTCGATGCTGCTGGAGGACGGGCAATCGGTGGCAGCCTTCTATGAGCTGGTGCCGTTGGGCACCGAGGGCCGGGAACCCGGCTGGCTCGCGCATGCCCGCGACGCGTTGGAGAATGCGCTCCAGGACAGCTTCGATGAACTGGATGAGAACCCTTGGGTGCTCCAGCTCTACGCCCAGGACGAGCCCAGCTTCGACCAGTACATGCAGACCCTGCGCGACTACGTGCGGCCGAGTGCCCGCGATACGGCATTCACCGAGTTCTACCTACGCTTCTTCAGCCATCACCTGCGCGCGGTGGCCAAGCCGGGCGGCCTGTTCGAGGACACCGTGGTCACGCGGCTGCGCTGGCGCGGCCAGACTCGGCGTGTACGGATGGTGGTCTATCGCCGTTCCATCGGACAGACGAGCCGCCGTGGTCAGACCCCGGAGCAGATGCTCAACATCGTCTGCGACCGCCTGTGCGGAGGACTGGCGAACGCTGGCATCGAGGCCCGGCGCATGGTCGCCGCAGACATTCACGACTGGCTACTGCGGTGGTTCAACCCGAATCCCAAGTTGCTTGGTCCTGGTGCCGAGGACCGCGAGCGCTTCTTCGCGCTGGCGCGCTACCCCGACAAAGCTGAGGACGGCGAGATCGAACTGGCGAGCGGGCGGGATTTCAGCCAGCGGATGTTCTTTGGGCAACCACGTTCCGACGTCGCGCAAGGCGCTTGGTATTTCGACGGGATGCCGCACCGCGTGCTCGTCACTGACCGGCTTCGCATGCCACCGGGCACGGGGCACCTGACCGGCGAAACCCGCAAGGGCGATGCGATCAACACGCTGTTCGACCAGATGCCCGAAGACACGTTGATGTGCCTGACGATGGTCGCCACGCCGCAGGACGTCCTCGAATCAGACCTGAACCACTTGGCGAGAAAGGCTGTGGGCGAGACGCTTGCGTCCGAGCAGACGCTCAAGGATGTGCATGAGGCGCGCTCGATGATCGGCAGCGCGCATAAGCTCTACAGAGGCAGCTTGGCGTTCTATCTGCGTGGGCACGATGAAGCAGAACTGGACCGGCGCGGCCTCGATCTCGCGAACGTGATGCTCAACGCCGGCTTGCAGCCGGTGCGCGAGGAAGACGAGGTGGCGCCGCTCAACAGCTATCTGCGCTGGCTGCCGTGTTGCTACAACCCTGGCCTGGATCGGAAGAAGTGGTACACGCAACTGATGTTCGCGCAGCATGCCGCGAACCTATCGCCGGTGTGGGGGCGCAGCCAGGGCACAGGGCATCCCGGCATCACGATGTTCAATCGCGGCGGCGGGCCGATCACCTTCGATCCCCTCAACAGGTTTGACAGGCAGATGAATGCCCACCTCTTCCTGTTCGGACCGACGGGTTCGGGCAAGTCAGCCACGCTCAACAACCTGCTGAACCAGGTCACGGCGATCTACCGGCCGCGCCTGTTCATCGTGGAGGCTGGCAACAGCTTCGGGCTGTTCGCCGAGTTCGCGCGCAAGCTCGGACTGACTGTCCACCGCGTGAAGCTCGCACCCGGGGTGGACGTGAGCCTAGCTCCCTTTGCTGACGCACGTCGCCTGATCGAGACGCCGAGCGACGTGCAGACGCTCGATGCCGATGCGCTGGACGAGGACCGGCCACCCGACGCCACAGAGGCGGACGAGCAGCGCGACGTGCTAGGCGAACTGGAAATCACCGCACGCCTCATGATCACCGGCGGCGAGGACAAAGAGGAGGCGCGCATGACGCGCGCGGATCGCTCGCTGATCCGTCAGTGCATCCTCGATGCGGCCGAGCACTGCGTGGCCGATGGGCGCACGGTACTCACGCGCGACGTGCGCAACGCGCTTCGCACCCGCGGCCAGGACCCGACGTTGCCGGAAACGCGGCGCGTGCGCCTACTGGAAATGGCCGACGCAATGGACATGTTCTGCCAGGGCAACGATGGCGAGATGTTCGACCGGCCCGGCACGCCGTGGCCCGAGGCCGACATCACGCTGGTTGATCTCGCCACCTATGCCCGCGAAGGCTACAACGCGCAGCTCTCCATCGCCTACATCAGTCTGATCAGCACCGTCAACAACATCGCCGAGCGCGACCAATACCTCGGGCGGCCGATCGTCAACGTGACCGATGAAGGGCACATCATCACCAAAAATCCGCTGCTTGCCCCTTACGTCGTGAAGATCACGAAGATGTGGCGCAAGTTGGGCGCTTGGTTCTGGTTGGCGACACAGAACATCGACGACTTGCCGCGTGCCGCGGAGCCCATGCTCAACATGATCGAATGGTGGATCTGCCTGTCGATGCCACCGGACGAGGTGGAGAAGATTGCGCGCTTCCGCGAACTCTCGCCCGCGCAGAAGGCATTGATGTTGTCAGCCCGCAAGGAAGCCGGCAAGTTCACCGAGGGCGTCATCCTGTCCAAGAACATGGAAGTGCTCTTCCGGGCCGTGCCACCGAGCCTTTACCTCGCCCTCGCGCAAACCGAACCCGAGGAAAAAGCCGAGCGCTACCAGCTCATGCAGCAGTTCGGCATCAGCGAGTTGGACGCCGCCTTCAAGGTGGCCGAGAAGATTGACCAGGCGCGCGGCATTGAGTCGCCGGCCCTGGACCAGCCCCAATAGCCGCCGGAGAGAACCATGACGCCCAGACGTCCTTCCATCCCGATACAGGTGCTGGCATTCCGCCACAGGCGCTGGCGGCCTCGCTGGCTCTGGGGCTTGGCCGCCGCGCTGGTCGCGCTATTGCTGATTTGGCTTTCGTCCAGGTGGTCCGGCGATTCCACGACGCGGTCTCCCGTGGCGGTCAACACCGCACAGGTGGCTGGGCCTCCCTGGCAGTTGGGCAACCCCGAGGGCCGTTTCACCATGACGCTCTATGGGGACCTCGAATGCCCATTCTGCCGCTCCTACTTCCCGCTGCTCAAGCGCTGGGTGGGCGTCAACGCGGACGTGGCCCTGCAATGGCAGCACATGCCGCTGGCCGCGCATGAGCCGGCTGCGTCAGCCGAAGCACGTTTAGCCGAATGCGCCGCTGAGGTGGGTGGGCATGCTGCCTTTTGGCAGACCATCGAATGGGTCTATGCCCATACGCGCAGCGACGGCCAGGGCTTGCCCGTTGGCCTGCGCTATCCCGACCTCACGCCCGCTATCGATCAGTGCCTGGCGAGCGAGCGGCCGGACTTGGCGATCCGTACCCAGGCCGCGGAAGCGACGAAGAGCGGCGTGACCGCCACGCCATCGGTCAGACTGCACGATCGCCAGACCGGTCAGACCATCCTGCTGCAGGGGCCGATCAAGGGCGACGCCCTGCTGTCGGCCATGGACATTTTGTCGGCTGACGACCCGGCCGACACACCCACCACCGAAATGCCTGCCGACGTTGTCGGCGACATGCCCAGGTAGCCTGCGGTCCTTGAGGCTACGGCGCAGCCCGCTGCGCTGACCGCTACCCGTTCGCCTCGCATCCTGGCCGCGAACGATCACCGCAGCCGCGGTGGTGGATGCATCCTGTTCCGTTATTCCTATCCCCCGGAGGGCTTGCCCTTCAGGGGCGTGCGCCCTCCTATCTCACATCTGGAGGTTCGTCATGCCTTTCGCCGTTAATAACTCCTGCGTGGAGTCACTTCCTTTCGTCGCTGCGCAGCACGAGGACCGGATCATCCAGCAAGCCATCGCGCTGCTGGAACAGCGTGTTTTCAAAGCCGGCCCGCGTCTCGACTGGCCAGCAGACGTTCGGGACTACCTGCGTCTGAAGCTGGTCGACGAGCCCAACGAAGTATTCGTCGTTGTGTTCATGGACAATCTGCACCAAGTGCTGGCCTGTGAACCGATGTTCAGAGGCACGATCAATTCGGCCACGGTTCACGCGCGTGTCATCGTGCAGCGTGCATTGGCGCTGAACGCTGCCGCCGTCATTCTTTCGCACCAGCATCCCTCGGGGGCCACTGAACCGTCGAACGCTGATCGCACGCTAACCCACCAACTGGAAGCTGCGCTGGCGCTCATCGATGTTCGGGTACTGGACCACATCATCATCGGCAAGGGAACTCCATTTTCCTTCGCTGAGCGCGGCCTGCTGTAGCCCATCTTTTTCATTGATCATTGCGGGGGCTTCGGCCCCCGTTTTTTCTTTGCAGCGAGATAATCTGGTATGTGGGGTGCCAGCGATGCGCTTTGTTTGTGCGTGTCGCATCGGGTTCGGCGTTTGACTATCGCCCTGATCAACTTCCGGGGCACGCGACATGCCAGCATCTTTTCTCAGGTTCGCGCCAGGCTTGCGAGCCCTTGGATTAGCCGTCGTGCTGCCTGCGTCCTTGGTGGCATTCAGCCCGGCCACACTGGCTACCGATGTGCTGGTCATCACCGACAGCCGTCATCCGGTCAGGACCATGGGCGGCGAGCGGCTGATCGAGCTGGACGAAGCGCCGCGGATCGAAGCTGAGCTTTCTGCGGCACTGCCCGCCGATCCCGATCAGGCAACAGCCATCGCCAGGCGCCGGTTGAACCAAGGCGGTGCCGACCTTCAGCACCGCATCGCTTCCGCATACCAAGGCGTCACCGACGCATGGAGCTTGGGCATCACCAGCATCCCGGCCGTCGTGGTGGACCGGCGCTATGTGGTCTATGGCGAGCCTGACGTGGCGCGTGCCATCGCGCGAATCGAACAGCATCGGAGGACACAGCCGTGATCCGCCCATTCGACCCGTTGCGCCGCCTGCGTGTCGCGGTGGCCTCGCTGCTGCTGGTCAGCGCCACAGCGAGCTACGCATTGAATACCGCAACCATCGTCGGTTCAGTGGCATCGCCAGATTGCCTGGAGTACCGGGTGGTGGGCATCTGCTACTGGCTCTACTGCACTGTAAGCGGCTGCACGGTGCGCACGTCCGTCAAAGTGCGCCACTACATTCCCGATGCGGTCGTCTCCAGCTACAACAACACTGGCGAAAATCCTTGGACCGATGTGCGTGCGATGAGCGCCTCCAACGCGACAGCTCGCGCGGGTGGTGACGGCATCACTAACGACGACCACGAGAACAATCTCGCACGATTCAAGAACGCCGATGTCATCGGCCATCCCGGCGGCGAGGTGTTCAACCAGTTCGCGTCGTCTTCGGGCTATTTCTGCGAGGGCGCTGGCATGGCGTTCATGCCGTATCTGCTCAGCACCCTGGACACACTGGCCTGGCGCTACAACGTGCCCGAGATGGCTTACCCGGAGGCGCTGACCCCGGGCATTCGCGAGATCGGCGCGCGCTCGACGTCGAACCTCTGGGGCAACGTCTATCCGCGCGGCGGCTTCCTGCACCAGACGGACGACCACAAGGCTGGTGCCGTGGTGGCCCAACGCGCGGGGGATGTGGTCACGCGCCGCGGGCAGGTCCATGTCTATCAGCCGCTGCTGGCAAACTCGCGGCCCGGCTACTGGCCTGCCGGCGCGCTGATGGAGGGTAATGCCTCGACCGGCAAGTGGCAGGAACTCACGCCCGCGCTGTCCTCGTCCTGCACGGTCTTCCCGCGCGGCGGCTCCCTGATTCAAGCCACTCAAACCACTCAAGCCCAGCAAGGCGACTACGCCTGGGCGCTGTGGCGGCCCTATGTGTGCTGCGAACGCCGGGGCCAGGTGTTCCTCGGCAGCGTCGATTTCGATTGAGGATACGGCGATGAAGCGTCCTGAACTGATGAATCTCTCTACCAAGGCACGCCGCCTGCTGCGCACCACGGCGCTGGCCGGCGCGCTTGCCCTGGGCTGCGGCCTCGCATGGGCGCAGAACGGCTTCCAGGCCAGCGGCCCCGTCATCGGCGATGAGGTCATGTATTCGATTGGTGGTGGCAGCGCGGTGTCCATGGGCCGCGCGGCAGGCATGCGTTCGATCGGAGTCGGTGCGGGCTGGAACAGCAACCTGATCTGCGGCGACATGAACATCCAGACCACGCTGAAGAACCAGCTCAACGGTGTCACGAACGGCTTTCAGCAGATCATGAGCAACGTGATCCAGAGTGCTACCAGCGCCGTGGCATCCCTGCCTGCGCTGATCATCCAGCGCGCCGATCCAGGCTTGTACAACCTGCTCACAAATGGCGTGCTGCAGGCGCGGCTGGACTTCGACCGCTCGAAGCTGACGTGCCGCGCCATGGCCGAGAAGATGGCCGAGACGGCCGGCGGCCAGCTTGGCTGGAGCCAGATGGCACAAGGCATGGCGCTGCGCGATGCGGTGTCTAGCACGGATGCCGTGTCGGCGATCGAGCAAGCGGAAACCAAGCGCGGCAATGACGGCGTGCCCTGGGTGGGCGGCAGCAATGCCGGTGGCGCGGGCCAGCCGGCCATCCGAGTGGTCGGCGATGTCACTCGGGCGGGCTACAACCTGGTCAATGGCCGCAGCGTGACCGACACGTCATCCATCGCCCAAGCGAGTTGCGCAAGCCTGTCCTGCCAGACCTGGACCTCGCCGCAACAGGCGGTCGAATGGGCGACGCGGGTCCTGGGCGAGAAAGAGCAGCGCATCTGCGATGCCTGCACCAAGACCGAGACAGTGCCCGGTGTGGGGCTCACGCCGCTGATCCAGGAGGAGTACGAGGCGAAGTTGGAAGCCTTGCAGGAGCTGATCTCGGGGACGCGCAACACGACGTTCGAGAACCTGCGCGTGGCTGGCAGCACCTCGCTGCCCATCACGCGCGGCGTCATCGAGGCGCTACGCGACGAGCCCGATCAAGACCTGCTGGCGCGGCGGCTGGCGTCCGAGGTGGCGCTGTCGTCCGTGCTGGAGAAAGCTCTGCTGCTCCAGCGGACCCTGCTGACGGGCAAGAAGGAGCCCAACGTCGCCGCCAATGAACTCGCGGTGGAGGCCGTGAACCACGAGAGCGACACGCTCGACCGCGAGATCCAGAACCTGAAGACCGAGCTGGAACTGCGCCGCGAGCTGGCCAACAACTCGCCGATGGCCATCATCCAGCGCCACGGCACGCGTGCGGCGGGTTCGCGTGGCATCTACGAGGGTGATCCGGTGCCTGACCGTCTCGACCAGTTGCAGAAGGGCAATCCGGGAGTCCGGCCATGAGCATGACTGGGCTGCGGCCGCGCTGGCTGTTCAGCAGGCGCGCGGCGAAGGCGCTGATGTGGACGGTGGTGATCATTGCCGCTGCCGTGGGCACCAACATTGCTGGCATCTACATGGTCGGCAGCGTTACCGGTTGGGAGCGCTGGCTGGCGGCCGCGGAAGGCTATTTCCTGGTGTGGAGGCTCTGCCTGTACGGGACGACGGCCTATGGATGGATCTGGATGCGCCGCCGGCTGCTGGCGCGCGAGGCCGATGCGCAGGCGCGACGCCGCTTGGGGCGCAGTGAGATCGCCGGCGTCCTCGCCATCGTGGCGCTGGAAACCAGTCTGCTGATACAGGGCTAAGGGGAGAGTCAGGCAATGACGCTTTTCACCACCGACTACCTGGAGTACTACCTCACCCTTGTCTCCTGGATCGTCAATAACGGCATCTGGGCCGTGTTGGTATCCAGCGGGGTATTTGCGCTGCCCTTTGTGGCGATCATCGTGCAGGAATGGCTCAAGGCCCGCACGGAAGGTGCCGACGAAGGCAACAAGGGCGTGCTCTCGGCTGCGCGCATCGAGAACCGAGTGTTCGTCGCCATCGTGGTAGTGATGTTTGCTGGCATCCCTTTCATCGACGTCGACCTCAACACCATCCAGTACGACAGCTCACGCTCCGCGCAGTGCCAGGTCAGCGTGCCGCAGCCGGCCGACACAGGTTGGTCGCAGTCCTTCTCGACCCTCAACAATCAAAGCGCAAAGTTGCCGGTGTGGTGGGCCTTCATCCACGCGCTCTCGCGCGCTGTCACGGGCGCTTCTGTCGCGGCAATCCCCTGCGGCACCGACCTGCGGCAGATGCGGATGGAGATTGACGCCACGCGCATCGACGATCCAATGCTGGCCCAGGAAGTGGCGGATTTCAGCCACGATTGCTACGGGCCGGCCCGTGCCAAGCTGTTCATGCAGCGCCCGCAACTTGATGAAGACCAGATGCACGATGTCACCTGGATCGGCTCGCGCTTCTTGACGGACACGGCCGGCTACTACGACAGCTATCGCTCCAGCACGCCGCGCGAGGACTGGCCCTACGACAGCAACCGAGATGCAGGGCTTGCGCAGGTGTCCAGCGGCGGCGGATACCCGAACTGTCGGCAATGGTGGGCCGATGGCAGCAACGGCCTGCGGGCACGGCTGCTGGGCCAGGTGGACCCAAACCTGCTCACGCGGCTGGCGGGCTGGGCTGGGTTCCTGAGCCGCGCCGACGTGGATGATTCGGTGATTCGCGCGATCGCCTCGCCGCGTCAGCAGAAACTCAACCAAGGCTCGGTCTATACAGACTACGGTGGCCAGATCGACAAAACCTTGCCGAACATCGTGACGCGCGCGGCAGGTGACGTGGGAATGGCCGTTGGGGGACTGGCAGCATTCCCCGCAATGGACGTGGTGCGCCAGGCCCTGCCCATGGTGCTCGCGCTCCTCAAGATGGCGTTGGTGATTTGCATTCCTCTGGTATTGGTCGTGGGCACCTACGACCTCAAGATGGTCGTCACGGTCAGCGTCGTGCAGTTCGCGCTGTTCTTCGTCGATTTTTGGCTCCAGTTGGCCCGCTGGATCGACAGCACCATCCTTGATGCGCTCTATGGATGGGGCTGGGGATGGAACCGGCCGCACAATAACTTCGATCCGATGGTCGGATTGAACAATGCCTTCGGCGACATGCTTCTGAACTTCGTCACCGGGACGATGTTCTTGGTCCTGCCGACTTTTTGGGTCGCAGCGTTGGGGTGGGTCGGGATCAAGGCCGGGGTGATCGCTCAGAACCTTGCCGTAGGCTCCAAGGAAGCTCGTGATAGCGCAGGGGTGGGTGTAAACAAGGTAGCTGGCAAAGTGCTGTGACTGATAGGCCAAACCTCAGTCATCGAGGCGTCATCCCAACACATCCCTGATCGACATGCGTCGTGAGGGCAAGCTTTTGCCCATTGCATTGAGTAATGGGCGCAAAATGGAAGACCTGATAAAGGGAGAGCCAATGGGACATTTACAGCCTAGCTGTGCTTAGCATTGGCAAGCACATCTTCATAGAGGAATTCAAGGCCGATTTGTTCTTCGGTGTGTAAGCGTCGTCTCAGCACCCTCTGTTTTTATTGATGGCTTTGTGATCATCAGGCCCGTTCCTGGGGCTGCACATCCGTTGGCTTAGTGCACAGCCGCACGCCAGCCGCTGCTAGCACCACGCCGGCCCAAGCCAGCGCTGGCATCGGTTCATTCAGCAGTACGAGAGCGAAAAGCGCGGCGCAGGGAGGCACCAAAAAAAACACCGCTGATACTTTAGCCGCCTCGTTGCGCCGGATCATCAACATCAGCAGCGCCACAGCCAGCAGCGAGTTGCATAACGCCAGATAACCGAGCGCCCCGAGCAGCGGCCAAGTCCAAACGAGGTGCGTGGTTTCCAGGCTCAGCACCAATGGCACGACCACCACAAGGCCCAACACATACTGAACGGTCAACGACACCAGCACCGGCTGCGGCTCCAGGGTTTTCTCCAGGAGCACGGCGCCACAAAGACCCAGCAACGACAGCCACGCCAAGCCCATGCCCAACGCGGTGAAGCGCTCCACTTGCGACTTGCTCAGGATGACCACCGCTGCGCCAGCGAACCCCAACAACATGCCCATCCATTGAGGACGAGCCAGCGGTGTACGCAGCAGCGGCGAGGCCACACCGACCAGCACCGGCTGCATCGATACGATCAGCGCCAAAAGGCCTGCGGAAATTCCCGCACTTATCGCCAGGTAAGTCCCGGCAAAGTAAACGCACTGCATGAGCATGCCGATGGCGATAAGGCCAAGCCATTGCCGGCCTTTAGGCAAGGGGGGCTTTTGCAGGAACACCAGCGGCAACAGCACCAGTACCACCAGCACATAGCGCAACCATAGAAACAATAATGGACTGCTGTAGTTCAGTCCCACTTTGACAATGGAAAACCCGGACGACCACAGCAGCAAGAACACTAAGCAGATCAGCAGATCCGCACGCTTGCGTAACGCCTTCAGGCATTTCCTCACTCAACACCCTCATTATGCAGGCTGTGAGGGAACGCCTCACTGCCAATCTGCTCGCTACACGCCAAGGCATGGATTATGCCGTCGAGCCCAGTGTGGTCCAGCACGATATCGCACGCCGGCAGCAGCGCTGCCTGTGGCCGAAAACCTACAAACAGGCCGCAGAACCTGGCCATTTCCAGATCGTTGGCACCATCCCCCACGGCAATTACCTGCTGCGGCGAAAAGCCGTTGCGCTTGCAAAGACTGGCCAGGATGTCAGCTTTGCCCTGGGCGTCGATCACCTCGCCGAGTAGCGTGCCGGTAAGGGTCTCATGGGCGATCTCCAACTCATGTGCAAACGCCTCGTCAATTCCCAGTGCCTGGCGAAGCGGCTGCGCAACCAACTGAAAGCCGCCGCTGACGATAGCGCTGCGAAGGCCGGCCGCTGCCGCTGCGTGGATCAACTCGCGTGCACCAGGAGCGAGCGGGCAGGAATGTTCTATCAATTCGTGTACATCGCTTAACGCCGTTCCGCGCAGCAGGCCGATTCGATAGCGCATGCTGGCGGCGTAGTCGTGCCCAGGATCCGTAATCGCCTGGAGGGTGAGTGCGCTGACTTGCTGCCCTACCCCGGCAAGGTTGGCCAGTTCCACCATGGTTTCGCTCTCGATGAGGGTGGAGTCCATGTCGCAAGCTAACAGGCGAAAGCGCCTCAAGGTCAGGCCCCCCGGTACCACCGCAAAGTCGATTTCGTGCTGGCGCAACGCGAAGAAAAGATCCCCGCGTCCCCCCTCATGGCGGTCAAGCCAAGGAGTGAACAGAAACCCGGGGCCAACACGTGGCCCCGCGAAACCGACCTCTTTCATCCATCGCACAAGGCCACTACGTGATTGCAGATCTGAGCCAAACAAGATCAGGTATCGTTTCATAAGTGTCGCCGATGTGACGCGCGCGGTGTAGCGGCGCCCTGCCGTTGCTGAAAACTCAGCTCCAATAAGTCAACGGTCGGTCACTGCCATAGCAACCGATAAACGCTGCCATGCCAATACGATAACTCTCATCGCTGGGCGTAACGGCGTGCAGCATGCGCGAGCTAAAAATGATCAAATCGCCAGCATCGGGATGGATCACCAGCGGAGCTTGCTCGACCTCATCTGGCAGCAGGCCTTCAACGTCGCGGATTTTAACCATTTCCTCGGGGGTCGGGTCGCGCAACCAGAGTTGCAGGTCGCCGCCCTGCTTGGGGGTGCGTAAGTACATATTAGCGACCATCTGCTCTTCAATACCTGCCAGTTCAGGCGCATCCGACTCTTCGATGATCGTGTCGTTATGCGGATAAAAGCGCGATGAGGAAGGCCTGAATACCCGGATGGCTCCCACAAAGCAGCTATGTCCGTGCAAGCGCTGAATGTTTGCACCGCCCGGCCAGAACTCCTGCAATTGCAGGCGAATTTTGTCGGCCGGCGTCAGATGCGGAGCAAACAACGTGCGTAGGTCCTGAATGTTTTCCACTGCTTCATCGTGATACTTGCGCGCTGCCAACGGATCCCATTCCGAGTCGATATGAGGTGTACAGATGCGTCCCACGCTGCTGGTGTACTTTTTGTTGTAGTGGCCCAGTTTCGGGTGGTCGATACACCGGGACGCTGCCCGATCAGCAACGTCTACCGGGTAATAGCCCTTGACATGAATGGCACCGATCTCGCGCATCGACAGTGCGAGAAGCGTGTCGGTCGTTAATTCCGTGGCGACGATGGCCGGAGCGATTTCTCTTCTTGCCGGTTTTACTTGTACGTTCATGCCTTTAGTCCTCATTGGGAAAAAATACGTAGGATCAAACCCGCTGGCGGGTGGGACGCAGACGGATGTCATCGATATGCACGTGGGGCGGCTGATCGAGCACGAAACGGATGGAGCGGGCTACATCGTCAGCGCTCAGGAACGGGCCGAGGTCACGTTCCAGCGTGTCGAAGGCGTTCATGTCGTAACCTGCGGACTGCTGGAACCCGCTGCGCACGAAACCAGGCTCAATCAGAGTGACGCGGGTCAGGCTGCTGGCCAGTTCCTGGCGCAGCGACTCCACCAGAGAATGCAGGGCGAACTTGGTGGCCCCATAGACGGGGTTGCCCGCGGACAACGTGCGGCCAACGGTGGAGCCGATCACGACGATGTCCTGCACCGTATCGCTGCTGCGCTCGCGCTCGCTGAACGCTTTGGCCACGGCGCGTAATTGCTGCATCGCGCCAAGCACATTGATAGCAATCAGCTCCTCCCATTGCGCCTGGTCCGAGGTGAGCAGCGAGCCGGGCAAGCCCCTACCTGCGCAGAGCACAAAGGCACTCGGCGGCTCGCCGAAGTTGTGTTCACTCGCGCGCCACAGTTGCTCCACGTGGGTGACATCGCGTACGTCTGCCGCTACGCCGATGATGCCTCCGGGCTGCTGGGAAGCCGCGCAGATCTGCTCCAGGCTGTCCTGATTACGCCCGCTGATCGCCACCTGAATACCTGATTGCGCCAGGTTTTGCGCTATCGCTCGGCCGATGCCAGAGGTGCCGCCTGATACCGCGACTGTCATGTGGTTAGTCATGTCCTGCTGTACTCCTTGCGTTGAACACTTGCATTAAATGCTGCCGGCTGCGCCTGACGGAATAGGCCCAGATCGCTCAGGCGCTTCACGAACCTCAATACCCAGTCGTGCGACAGCTCAGTGAATTCCACTCCGTGGGCTGACAGCCGTGACAGCGTTCGGGAATGGTCGTAGATAATGTTGCGGGGCTCTCGCGATGCCCAAAACAGGCCGAGCGCGACCGGCGCCAAAGCGGTTTTCCCGGACCGTTCCAGCGCCTCCTTGAGGCTGCCTGCAACCGTGCGTGCCACGGGAATACCCAGCTTTTGAAGCGCGTCTACGAATAGGCCGGGCGATATCGAGAAGGGTGACTCGACGTGATAGGTGCCGCTGGGAAGGCTGCTGTCCAGCGAGAGCGCCACGATGCCACGGGCAACGGTATCGACCGGACTAAGCACTAAAGGCTCGTTGTAGTTGACCGGTACCATTCCCGCATGGGCGATCGCATTCACGCACTGCACCCAGCGGTTGGCATCGGCATTGCGCTGGAACAGAGCAGTTTGTGAATGCCCTGTCACATTCCCGGAGCGATAGATGAACGCGCTGTGCCCGCGATAGGCCAGTTCCCGAACAATGCCTTCGGTCAAGAATTTGCTGCGCTCGTACTCGTTCAGAAAGTCTTGACCGACATCGAGGGCATCTTCATCGAATCGCGCCGCCAGCTTGCCTCGGTAACAACCGCTCACGGCCAACGTAGACATAAAATGTAGCACCTTGCTCTTGCCGGCCTCCACAAAGCGGATGAGCTCATAGGCGGGTGCAACGATGCTGCGTTGCATGTCCACGCGGCTGCCCACCAGGCGCGTGTCGGCTGCAAAGTGATAGACCGCGTCCACAGTGGAGGCCAAATGGTTCCAATCGATCTGCGCCAAACCGAGACGAGGCTGACGCATGTCACCAACAATCACTCGCACGCGCTCGATCGCAGAGAGCGGCTGGCTGTGACCGAAGAAGTGTGCCCAGACTTCCGTAAGCCGCTGCTGGGCATCCGCTTGCGAAGGAGCCCGCACCAGACAGTGCACGGTCGCGCAACTCTGCTCGAGCAGCTCGCGCAGTATGTGCACCCCAATGAAGCCGGTGGCGCCGGTCAACAAAATAGTGCCGGGCGCATTGACGGCCGTATCGGTCGCAAAGCCTGTGGTTGCTGGCAACGCCTGCGCGGGAATGTTCCATAAAGCGCCGCTGGAGCTGCTTGAACTCAGATAAATGCCGGCTGGCTGGGCGTCCGCCCCGAGCAGCGCATGCCGCAACCCCTGCGCGAACGCCTGCATTTGGGCGGGACTGCTCATCCGTGCATTGAAGTTCAAGTCCAGAATCAACTGTTCTTCCAGCAGCCTGCCGGTCAGCTTGAACTGATTCACGCGATGATTATCGCGCCCGCGCACCCCTTGGTAGGCCACGGCAGCAGGACGCAGTTGCAGATCGTCGCGCAGGCCCAACCGGGCTCTGCCCAGATAGTTGAAGCAATGACGGGTGGCGGTGGACGGCAACCCGGACAAGGCATAGGAATGACCTAGGTTGGGAACCTGTGCCAAGGCTCGACCGACCACCAGCGCCGGTGCGTGTAGCAGATCGCTTGCTGGCACCGCGACTGGAAAGGCTGCAGTAAACCAGCCAACCGTGCGTGATACATCCACCTCGTCGCTCAGGCTGAGCCGCCCATGGCTTTCCACTGTGACGTTGAGAACCGGCTCCGGCCAATGAAGGCTGGCCAATTGCAGGTAGGTGCCCAGTAAGTATTGGTCGATCGAAATGCCCGCTGCGGCTGCACGTTCAATAATGTGTGCGGTTTCGCTACGGCTGAACGAAACCCAAGCTGTGTGTGCATCCGCTTCTGTACCCGCCTCGAAGGCTTGCGGCCGCGTGACGGACAGGCGCTGATGCCACCAGCCTGCATCTGCGGCCCACTGAGCCTGGTGCTCGTGCAAATGCCGTGTCCAATTGGCGTAGCTCAACGAGCGAAGCGGACACGCCTGGCCATCGTTGACATAACGCACCGTCAGCTCATCCAGGATCAAACTCCAGGACACTACATCGACCGCCAAGTGATGTGCCACAAGTAGCAGGTACTGCTTACCCCCTGCACGAATCAGTTCTACAAAAAACAGCGTACCTGCGCTGACATTCAACTTCTGTTCGAGGGCGGCATAGCGCTGATTCAGCAGTGCAGCGAGGTCGTCCACGGCTGCATCTGCTTCCCAGCAGGAAAACACATGTTCGTAAGCCGGCACAGCCTCGAACACCCAGGCGTGTTCAATGCTGTCATAGCAAAAGCGAGATCGCAGCAGTTCATGTGCTTGAAGCGTTTGCAGGCAGGCACGCTGCAGCCGGTCTGCATAGAGCCGCACGCCGGCTTCGACCAGCATGGACTGGCTCCACCGATTCGGTTCGCGAAAGTCCTGCTGCAGGAACCATTCTTGTGCCGGGCCGGCCTTGCAGGGGTGGGTCTCACGCTCGCTCCTAGTGTCGTCGGTCGTTTGCTGCGTGGCGCAGCGTAACTGGTCCAACAGCCCGTTGAGGGTCGGGTTGCCCAGAAACGCGCGGGCGGTGACATCGAACCCCTCGAGTTGTAACTCAGAGATCAGCCGCACGGCATCCAGAGAGTCACCGCCTAAATCGAAGAAATCGCTCGTAGCATCCACGGTCATCGCCCGGCAGTGGCGCTGAAAAATCCCCCTCACCTTGTCAGACGGGTTATCGCCAACGGGCTGGGCTTGGGCTGCGTCCGCCAGCGCCGCCGTGAAGCTGGCGAGTAACAGCTGTTCTACCGCGACGATGTCGAGTTTACCGTTGGCGTTCATCGGCAACTTTGCCAAGTGATCGAAGCGAAACGGCACCATATATCCGGGCAGGTTCTTGGAAAGTTCGCTACGCAATTGCGCGGCACTTTGGTGCACGCCTTCGTAGGCACACAGCAGGTAATCGCGCTCATCGTAGCGGTGATGAACCACCACAGCGCGCGCGTCCAGAATGCGTTGCAGGACCACTTCGACATGGCCCAGCTCGACCCGATAACCATTGACCTTGACTTGCCGATCTGCCCGGCCAACAAATTGCAACTGGCCCTGGGCGTCCAATCGCACTTGGTCTCCGGAGCGGTAGAATCGGCGACCGTCAAGCTCAACGAAGCGTCCGGCATCCAGGTCTGAGCGCTTCCAGTAACCAAGTGCCACCTGCGGCCCACCGATAAATAGTTCGCCAACTTCCCCAGGCGCACAGTGAACACCTTCACGGTTGTAAATGCGGATCTCTGTTTCACCCAGAGGCCGCCCCATGGGCACACTGCCCTTGAGACTATCGAGCCAGGCACCCGGCTCCACGGCTTGAACACTGATACCGATGGTGGCCTCAGTCGGGCCATAGTGATTAAAAAGTTGGGTTACCGCGCCACTGGCCAACGTGGCCCGCGCAAGCGCCGCGCTAAGCGGTTCTCCCCCGAGCAACAACCAGCCCAATTCCGGGCGCCGGGTTGTACCGCCCCCGGCTTGCTCAAGCACTGTGCGCCAATGGGTAGGCGTGATTTTCAGGATATCGATGTTGCGCTCGCTCAATAGCCGGCACAACGCTTGCGGGTCTTTGCGTTCGGCGTCGTCTGCCACATAGAGGCTGCCACCGGTCCACAGCGCCAAAAACAGCCCGGTATTGCCCAAGTCCGCCGCCAGCGTGCTCACGTGGGCATAACGCAGCCCATCGCGGATTCCCAACACCTGAGTAATACCGCGGCAGTAATGCGCAATGTTGTCATGGGATACCGCGACGCCCTTAGGGGTACCGGTGGAACCCGAGGTGTACAGCACGTAGGCGGCAGCGTCTGCGGTACAAGGCAGCGTGATGCAGGGTACAGGGGCCTGGCTTGCGCTAAAGTGATAACGCACAACGTTGTCACACTCCAGGCCATAGCCTCCGGTCGCAATAACGAGGTCGGCTCCAATCTGCGCCAGCCGGGCGGTGGCCTCCTCCTGCTGGTCAGCCACCTCGATTATCGTGTAGGTCGCGCCGCTGAACATGACAGCCACCAACCCAATCACGATCTCCAGGTTTCTGGGCCCGACCACGGCCACCAGTTTGCCGTGCCCTGCGCCGCACTCGACCAGTCTATGGGCCAATGCCCTAGCCTCAAGGCCCAGTACATCCCAACTAATCTGCCGGTAAGCGTCACACAAGGCGACTTGCTCAGGCGTGCGGTTTATCCAATTGGCTAACTTAGTAATTAGTAGTCCCGACATATTTATTCCCTGTGATAATACTTCCCCATTGATCTAATAATGGGGCGCGGAAGCAACTACGCAACGAACTGGCAACAAAGGCTAGGCAGGGCCGAGGCGATCGTCCAATACTGATGAAGTATGTTTTTATATAACAGGCATATACTGCATGCGACCTATTGACAGCCAGAACAAATCGCTTATATATGTGGAAATCAATTAACTTACCTACAGTAGAAGAGGTCTTTTATGGCAGAACTTGCAGTGGTGACTGGTGGCAGTCGCGGTATCGGCGCTGCCATTGCCTTGAAGCTTGGGGGGCTCGGTTATCACGTGGTCCTGACATACACCCGGGATGCCACCGCCGCCGAGCGAGTCATCCAAACCATCGTTGCGGCAGGCGGTAAGGCGCAGGCAATGCAACTGGACATCGCCTGCGAACAACAGGTACTTACCCTGTTCAATATGCTGGATCAACAGGGCGAGCAGTTGACGCTGCTGGTCAACAACGCTGGAATAACTGAAGGCTTTTGCCGGCTCGAAGCGCTGACCTTCGAACAGTTGCAGCGGGTTTTCCAGGTGAATGTGTTTGGCGCGTTCCTGTGTGCACGTGAAGCCGTCCGGCGCATGGGCTATTCCCGAGGCGGGCATGGGGGGTCAATCATCAACGTTTCTTCGCGTGCTGCACAGTTGGGTGGCGGCGGCGAGTGGATCCATTACGCCGCCACCAAGGGCGCGATCGATAGCCTCACCCATGGCTTGGCTAAAGAAGTAGCCGGCGATGGTATTCGAGTCAACGCCGTGGCGCCGGGGCTCATTGAGACAGACCTGCACGCCGCCGCCGGCAAGCCCGACCGGGCGGCCACCCTGGCGACGGCGGTGCCCATGGAGAGGGCCGGTCAACCCGAAGAGGTTGCAGACTGCGTTGCCTGGCTTGCCTCATCTGCAGCAACTTACGTAACCGGCGCTATTGTTCCCGTTGCTGGGGGGCGTTGAGCCTGCAGCCATGTACCGGCCAGGTCGAGCATCGGTAACAAATTGTGTACCGCAGCCGTGCAGTTTTCGGTTAGCCAGGCGGCGCTCATTGGCGAGCGCAGTAGATCCCCCTCAATGGGCAAGAACACAATGCCTTGGCGCTGCTCGGCGCCCACACTCTGAGGCACGAATGTCAACCCCACGCCGGCTCGCGTAAGCCCCAGGGCCGCTTGCAGGTTCTCGATCGGCTGCACGATGTGCACCCTGACCGACGCTGCGTCGAGCGTGTTTAGGATCAGATCGGTCAGGCTGGGAAGAGGATAACGGGGGTAGAGCACGACTTTTTCGCCGTGCAGGTCCGTCACGCTAATGCGCTCGCGCCCGGCCAGTCGGTGCCATGCCGGGACGGCCGCGACCAAAGGTTCGTTCAACAGCAGTTTTTGATGGATCGCCGGGTTCTCGTTAATAGGGGGGCGGGCGAAGCCTATGTCGATGCTGCGCGTCAGGAGCGCAGGGGATATCTCGGCGGCAAGCATTTCTTTGAATGCCAACTCCACCCCCGGACAGCATTGCTGAAACAGACCCAGCACTTCGGGTAAACCGTTGTACATGGCCGAGCCCGCGAACCCTATCACCAGACGCCCACTGCGCCCTTCGGCAATGCCCTTTACGTCGCGAATGCTGTTATGGATATCCGCCAGAATGGAATTGACCCTGAGCAGAAACTGCTCCCCCGCTTCGGTCAGACGGATGGGCCGAGTGTCGCGCTCAAGCAGTTTCACATTCAGCTCATCTTCGAGTTGTTTGATCTGCTGACTCAACGGTGGCTGGGCCATATGCAGCTTTTCGGCTGCACGGGTAAAACTCAACTCTTCTGCGACCGCCTTGAAATATCGTAAATGGCGAATTTCCAGTCGATGTTCAGAGATAGGCAGGGTTGACACGGCTTTGAGGGAATGACGACTAGGCTCTGACATATAAAAACATCCTTTTTTATTAGTTCTTAATTCATATTTTTTAGCAATTATAAATTCCACCTCATTATTACCATACGCAACAATCCACATCGGAGTGCTTGCCTAAAAGTAGACAACTTGCCTCCCTGCGACCACGTCATTCGGACACTCGGCAGTCGTTACGTCTGCGCGATAGTCCAGCGTGGTCTCGCAAACCCGGTTTCTTCCTGATCGTAGCTCATGCAAACACGCCTCTTGAACTCTATGTCCTTGAGCTACGCAGCACTGAATCGCTCCGGGGCTATTCATCTTGCCGAACATCGTGACGCGCGCGGCAGGCGACATGGGAATGGCCGTTGGAAACTCGCAATATCCCCCGCCATGCACGTAGCGCGCCTGGCCCTACCCATGGTGCTCGTGCTGCTCCAGATGGCGTTGGTGATTGCATTTCGCTGGTATTGGTCGTCGGCACCTACGACCTCAAGACAGTCGTCACCGTCAGCGTGGCGCAGTTCGGGTTGTTCCTCTTGGATTTCTAGTTCCAGTTGGCCCGTTGGATCGACAGCACTATCTTGGACGCGCTCCACGATGGGGCTGGAACCGGCCACACAACAATTTCAATCCGATGATCGGCTTGAACAACGCATTCGGCGACATGCTGCTGAACTTCGTCACGGGAAGATGTTCTTGATCCTACCGACCTTTGGGTCGCGCCCTTGGGGTGGCCGAGTCAAGGTTGGAGTGATAGCGCAGAACTTTGTGCCGTCGGCTTCAAGGAAGCGCGTGATACCGCAGGGGCAGGCGTAAACAAGGTAGCCGGAAGGCGCTGTGACGGGCCGGCCAAACCTCAGCCATCAAACGGGTCGTTCGGGTCGTGAGGGTCGATCCTTTGACCGGAGGACGAATACAGTCCGAAGCCCGCCTCCCCATTGCGCAGTTCGTCCTGTTGTGCCCAGCGGTCGTCCCTTCTAGCCAAACTACCTGCCATCCATGCCGCCGCAACTCCCAACAGCAGCAAAACCGCCAGCCAGGAAGCAACGTAGAACAGCAGTCCCAGCACAGCCAGCTTGACCACCCACAACGCCAACGCGGCACCAACGACAGGCACCCCTTTAGAGGCTAGCCAGCTCGACAACCTTCGCTCGCCGCGCGCATAGGCGCGCCATCCACGGCCAACGCTGCGGCCGAGACGTTCTGCGGTACTGATGCGGGTTGTCGTGTTCATGATCGTCTCCTGCTACACGAGGAATTCCTATTCCAGTCTGGTCCAATTCACTCTGCTTGGGGCCTCAATGTACTCTTTTGCTGCTTTAGGACGCTTCGTCATCCGGTTCCACCGGCCCAGGGTCGGGCTCCACACCGATGCGATAGGTAGCAACGAAACCCGGCCAGTCCACGTGGTCAACCAGGTCGATGTCCTTGATGACCCTGACTTTCGCTTCCGCACGCTCGAACAGGGCAATGCTCTTGGCGGGATAGTTGTTGCGCGACGGATAGAGCACCCCGTCGTACAGCGGCAGGCCGTCGTCGCCGAGCATCGCATGCACCTGGGTGGATACCTGCTGTGTGTGCGTGTAGTCGCGGCTGGCCAATTGCTCCAGGTTCAAGCCGAAGTAGCCCGCCATGACGCCCGGTGCCGTGAGATCGGCTAGGCGCAAGTCGCACAAAACGCCCACGGCGCGCACCATCCGACCCTGGACTTCTTGCAGCGTGATCGAGCGCGTGGTGTCCGCAAGCCACTGGTGCTTGTGAAACACCGATTCCATCAGCGCCGTAGGTAGGTCGGGGCCCAGGTAGAGCACGCCGTAGGACCTCGTCGGGTCGTCGTAGCGGTTGGTGCTGCTGCGGCCATAGTGCAGCGGTAATCCCCCCATTTGTAGCAGTCGCCAAAAGTGGAGTTATGCCGCAAGTGCCAACTTTTGCATTGGGGTAATGCCGCCGAGCGCCATGTTCGGACGCTCGTGGTTGTAGGTCCATAGCCATCGTGTGGCTTTGTCTTGCACCTGCTCGATTGAGTCGAACATGGTTCGGGCCAACCATCCATAGCGTACCGTCCGGTTGTAGCGTTCAACGTAGGCGTTTTGCTGTGGCTTGCCTGGCTGGATGTGCTCAATCCGGATGTCGTGCTGCTCGGCCCAGCTCAGTAGTGCACCACTGATGTATTCGGGTCCATTGTCGCAGCGAATCACGCGCGGCTTGCCGCGCCATTCGATGATCTGCTCCAGCGACCGGATCACCCGGGCCGATGGCAAGGACAAGTCAACCTCGATCCCCAGCCCTTGGCGGTTGAAGTCGTCAATCACGTTGAACAATCGGAAGCTGCGACCGTCACTGAGCTGGTCGTGCATGAAGTCCATCGACCAGACCTGGTTGATCGACTCGGGCACCGCCAGTGGCTCGGGCTTGTCGCGCACCAGCCGCTTCTTCGGCTTGATCCGCAGGTTCAATTCCAGCTCCCGATAGATGCGATACACCCGCTTGTGGTTCCAGCCAAAGCCCTTGACGTTGCGCAGGTGCAGAAAGCACAAGCCGAAGCCCCAGTCGCGGTAAGCGGTGGTCAATCGGATCAACCAGTCAGCGATCAGCGCGTTCTCATCCGATGCCTTGGCCTGGTAGCGGTAGCAGGTCTGGCTGATCTGGAAGGTCTGGCAGGCGTGCCGGATGCAAGTTCGCCCACCTTCCACGACTTGCAGGGCCATCTCCCGGCGTTGAGATGGCCTCACCATTTTTTTGCCATTGCCTCCTTCAGCAGATCGGCGCTGAGCTGGGCCTCGGCGTACATCTTCTTCAGGCGCCGGTTCTCGTCCTGCAGCTCCTTGAGCTGGGACACCATCGAGGCGTCCATGCCGCCAAACTTGCTGCGCCACTTGTAGAAAGTCGCCGAACTGATGCCGTGCTCACGGCAAAGCTCTGGCACTGGCGTGCCGGCCTCGGCCTGCTTGAGCACCGCGATGATCTGGCTGTCGGTGAAGCGTGATGTCTTCATGGAAATCTCCTCGAGAAAGGTTACGAGAAAATTCCACTTCTTGCCCCTGCTGATCTGCGGGGGGATTACCCAGCGGGCTGCCCCGATAGACGATGCGGCTCACATGCTGGAGCAGTTCACCCGCATCGATCAGGAACAACGACAACTCGTGACGCATGGCAGTCTCACCTCAATGCACCTGAACGCCCAGCACGTTGAACACGGCCTCGCTCACCTTGTCGATCGAGTCTGGCGTCACCGCATCTACCGGCGAACGCCCGCCCAAGCCTTCGAGCGGTTCGGAAAGCGCACCGTAAATCGTCCAGTTGTCGATGCCCTCGACCTCCTGGAGGACGGCTTGGGTCAACTGCTGTTTCACCGGGTCGAGTTGCCAGTCGGGCAGCTTCTGGCCGCGCGGCCCCACGTTCAGTGCCAGCAACCGACGGGCGAGGATGTCCTTGTAGATCTGCTGACGCGACTTGTCAGCCAACTTGGCGAATTCGGGGATCGGCAGGTTATGCGGCTGGTTAAAGGTTTTCAGCAACGCGGTGCGGCCACGCTGGACTTCGGTTTCATTCGGTGCCCAGCGCGTCTCGGCGCGCAGCGCGGCCGCCTTGCGTGCCAAGGTCTGTTCCATCGTCTCCATTTCCAGGCGGGCGGGAAGCTCCACCGCCTCTACACGCTCATGGACGAACGCCTGCAGCTCGGCCGCGAAAGCCCCGGCATCTCGGATATCAACAATGGCGGCGAAGCGACGCACATCCTCCACCGTGACGCGCGGCAAACGGTCGGCAATTAATTCAATGGAATTGGACATGATCATCTCCCAGGCAGGTTTAAGACAGGAATCACCCTAGTCTCCCCTGTCGCCTTTGTCAACTTTGTCACCTGATAAAACCCTCTTGGCTGAAACGGCGTCCGCGCAGCATAGGCAGAGCCAGCACAGAGGGTCGCCGCCCAATCCACACAAGCGGATTCCACATTGACGCTGGAGCCGCAATCTGCGCCTCGCTATACCGAAACGGTTAAAGACCAAAGGGCAGAAATGGCAAGGGAATGGGGTGCAAGGGGAAAGGCCCTACCCCGAAAAGGCTAAAAGGCCTCCCGCACGGCCCGCTATCAGGACACCTACATGCTCTCCCTGTTCCAGCGAAAAAGGGCTTCGGTCGCTGCCGCTGCGTCGCCAGGACCCACCACCGACCTCCCGAAAGGGCTGACGCGGCCGGAGACGGCCGCGTCCTTGCTCGCCACCCCGCGCCGTCAGAAGCTGCTGGAACACATTTGGCAGCGCACGTCGCTGTCTCGCCAGCAGTTCGACACGCTGTACCGCACGCCCTTGGAGCGCTACGCCGCGCTTGTGCAGCAATTTCCCGCCTCAGAGAGCCACCACCATGCCTACCACGGCGGCATGCTCGACCATGGTCTTGAAATCGTTGCCTACGCGCTCAAGCTGAGGCAGTCCTATCTGCTGCCCGCTGGCGCAACACCCGAAGACCAGGCCGCACAAGCCGAAGCCTGGACCGCCGCCACCGCCTACGCCGCCCTGCTTCACGACATCGGCAAGATCGCTGTTGATCTGCATGTCGAGCAGGCCGACGGCAGTGTCTGGCACCCCTGGCATGGCCCGCTGAAGCAACCCTACCGATTCCGCTATCGAGAGGATCGCGAGTACCGCCTGCACAGTGCAGCTACCAGCCTGCTGTACCACCAGGTGATCGATCGCTTCATCCTTGACTGGCTCAGCGGCTTCCCATCGCTGTGGGCGGCGCTGCTGTACATCATGGCAGGACAGTACGAGCATGCCGGGGTGCTCGGGGAACTGGTGATCAAGGCCGACCGTGCGTCTGTCGCCCAAGAACTGGGAGGAGATCCGGCAAAGGCGATGGCCGCACCGAAGCATGCTCTGCAGCGCAAGCTGCTTGACGGCCTGCGCTATCTGCTCAAGGAAGAGTTGAAACTAAATCAGCCCCAGGCGTCCGATGGCTGGCTGACGCACGATGCGCTCTGGCTCGTCAGCAAGACCGTCTCGGACAAGTTGCGTGCCCACCTGTTATCGCAAGGCATAGACGGCATCCCAGCGAACAACTCAGCTGTGTTCAACGTTCTTCAAGAGCACAGCATGCTCCAGCCCGCACCGGACGGTAAAGCGATCTGGCGTGCAACGGTGACCAGCTCAAGCGGCTGGTCACATGCCTTTACGTTACTGCGGCTCTCGCCCGCCCTGATCTGGGAGGCTGGTGAGCGGCCGGCCGCCTACGCGGGGACGGTGCTTGCTGAAACAGGCCAAGGTGCCGAGGCAACCGGCGAGAGTGCGCCGGACTTGCTTGACTCTTCCATGCAGGACACCGCCGAAGATCGAGCCAATCCGCCGTTGGAATCGAAGCCTTCTTTGAGCACACAACCCGTAGCGAGAAACGCCCCGGATATGATGGATGAATTGCTGGCAATGATTGGGGAACCAGATCAACCGAAGGCCGATGACCAAGGAAACTCATCGGTTCAGCCAACGCCTGAAGCTCCCGCAAAGCCACACCAGGTGAGCGAATCCGTCCTAGCGAACAAAAATCCAATGTCGACCAGTACCCAACCATCCAGGGATGAGTCGAATAGCATCTCAACTCAAATGTCAGCCGATCATTTCGTGACATGGCTACAGCAGGCGATTGCATCGCGCCGACTCGTCATCAACGACGCTAAGGCGCTGGTGCATATCGTGGCGGATGCCGTCTATCTGGTAAGCCCAGGTGTGTTTCAACGCTATGCGCAAGAACATCCTCAAATCGCTGACTATGCCAAGCGTGAAGAGATGACAGATTGGCAGTGGGCGCAAAAGAGATTTGAGAAATTACATCTACACCGTAAGCAAGCCAATGGCCTGAACATCTGGACGTGCGAAGTAACCGGACCTCGCAAATCGCGACGGCTCCACGGCTACCTGCTTGAGCGTTGGCAGGGTGTATTCGGGGAGCTTCCGCCAAACAACCCATACCTGACGCTCCGGGAAGGAAACTCATAACCGCCGATCCATTCAGACGCATCCACTTCGCTTGATGACTGAAGGTGTACCCCTCATTGGTTTGTTTGAGTGTGAGCCAGTAGCGTTCACGTCTATCTCCGAGCCACGGCTATGAATGTCAAACCGGATGTCGAAGTCTGGGCCTATTGAGGTGCCTACTGGGAGTGATCAATAAGCTTCGAAAATAGGCTCCGAGCATGCTTCATAAATAATCTTGCACTCTACTCCCGGCGTAGGTCTATTGTCAGCTCTGCACCTTTCTAAAGCGACATTACTTGCTTCAACAGTTGTCCCAGCACCCACAAAATTTGATAAGCCAGTTGAAAATGGCTTCCCGTTAACTTTTGGCTCGGCTATAGCAGCACATTGATTATTATAAGCAAGCCCGATCTTGCAGTTTTTTTCGCCATGGGAGGCGCAACGATTGAGTGCGTCCTTTTCAGCCTCAGATTTCGAGAGTTTGCCAGTAGTTACGCCGTAGCTAAAAATAGAGTCGACAGACCCCATTGCTATAGCTCCCCAGGTTTTAATCCATTTCCCCAGCGGCCGAGGTGCTGGTGCAGTCTCTTGAGAGCTTCCTTGGGGGATAGGCGCACATGCGGCTACCCCCTGCCCGCCAATCGGATATTGCCCGGGTGGACAGCCTTGCTCAGCCATTGCTGGGATCCCAACGATCATAAGAAATAACAACGCAAATCTGTTGAAACTCATATATGCACGGCCTCTTCAAAAAAACAAATCCCGGCAATTTTATGCATTGCCGCTTTCATTTTTCCAGCATTGCCGCGCGAACCTGGCAAAGGAGTAGATTCAGAACCATTAGGTTGAACAACTGAGCTGGATCCTGTTCTAGCTGTATCACTTGCTATCTCAGCAGGCCAATCTGTAGACCTAGTAATTATTTTTGGCTCGTGAAGCGGATCAGTATTTCTGAAAATAAGGCTCAGAGCATGCCTGATATATCACTCTACAGTCTAAACCCTTGTTGTGTTTAGTGCAGTTTGCGAGAGCGTCACTACTCGCGACATCTATTGTCGGGCCGCCAGTATACGAAAGCACCCCTGATATGGCACTTTCATTCTTATATGGCTCTGCAATTGCAGTGCACTGATTTTCGTATACGAAATCCACCTGACACTCTTTTCCGCTCACAGATTTGCATTTTGACAACGCTTCTTCTTGAGCATCTGACTTTTTCAACTTGCCCTTTGCAACACCCAAGTTATCCCCACCGTCGCTCGCTATCGCTCCCCAGGTTTTGATCCATTTTCCTAGCGGACGAGGTGCAGGTGCCGCCGGTTCTGAGTTTCCTTGGGGAATCGGAGCGCATGCGATAGCTCCCTGCCCACCAATTTGATACTGCCCTGGCGGGCAGCCTTGAGCACAAGCAGTTATAGGAAGATATAAAATTGGAAAAACCAAAAGAACAGAAAGCCTCATAGATGCATGACCTAAATATAAATTAATTCACCTGAAGTACATCGGCTTCTTTAACACACAGACCTCAGTCTCGTCCAGATCTGCAGTAACGCTACTGATAAAGTGATGGTGGTTACCCAATCTGATGAGCTTGAAGCCGATAACGGCGAACACGCGGCTACCCTGTTTCATTACGACTGACGTGATAGCGCTCTATTAAGTGATCTTTACAGCGCCCGCATCGGCGACTGCTGAGCGATGTCCGGCTGGGACCGCTGAGCATCCAAGGCCTGTGACTGGCGGATGCTTTCCTGCAGTGGAGGCACGGTCTCGGACAGATCCACCTTGACCCGGAAGCCCGGTGTCTGGCCAACGATCCAAACCGCGTCCTGATGCGAGGTCACGCTTTGCAGCTGATCGACACGCAGGATACCCACACGCTTGGCTTCGACCGTGGCATGCATGGCCTCGGCCGGCGAGGTGCCGGCGGGGAGCTTGCTGTGGATGGCCTGATAAAGCGGATCGTTGGGAACCGATGCGGATACAGGCTCACCGAACCGACCACGCGGCGCTGCCGGTGCATCCACTTCGCCGTCAGATGGGCCCAAAGGTATCTTCCAGCCTGGCGGGACATATGTCGGCGCATGCTCGCTCTGCATGCGCTGCCGTACCTCTTCCCAGCGTGCCGCTGCCATGTCCGCGCGCCCTGCGCCGGATGCGAGCGGGCCGCGCAACTGATCGATGCCATCGGCCAAGGTCATAGCCTGCATGCTGCGTGTACCGAGCGTGGCACCGAGGCGCATCGACGCTACGTCGTCGCGGTACTTGTCGATCATCGGTGAGTACTGTTGCGCCAACTGCTGCGCTTTAGGGTCTTCCAACACCGAGCGATCCGGATTGCCGTTGCCGTCCACTGGCAGGAAGTTGTGGATGCGGTGCGAATCGCCCAGGGGGATGGCAACAAACGGATTGCGCGCATCCAGCACACTGGCGGTATTGGCGTAACCAGCCTGTTCCAGGGTGGCAACCTCATGTGGTGTGGCATACACCTTCACCTGGCCATAGTGCTTGCTGGCAGCGCTGACGGCATCGCCGGCCATCACGTGGTTGATCACGTCGGTGCCGCCTTCTGGAATCCGCCGATCCAGGCTGACCGCGCCGTAGGCGTTGAAGGTCTCGCCCCTGAGACCGAAGTGGTGGGCGGTGACCTGGGCCAGGTTGCCACCGAGGGAATGGCCGGTGACAAAGACGTCGGGTTTGTGCCCGTCACGCTTGCCTAGTCGCTCAGCTGTCTCCATTGCATGGCGGGTCAATTCAATTGCATCGTCTGACTGGTTGTTGTGACGTGCTGCAACCATCCCGCCATCCGCGGACACACCATCCTGCTGGAGTTGCCGCTCAAACTCGGTGCCGCGATGGGCGACAACAAGTTCGCCTGTGTCGACCCTCCTGTAGATCATGCCCTGATAGCCAGAAGGCCTATCAACGTATTCAAGCCGCTTGTATGGAGCACCACCGATATCTACCGTTCGACTATTTTCACCGGTTTCGCGTGGCTCGTCATAAACATCGCTCGCCAAAGCAGCATATTGTTGCGCAGTCAGAGTCATGGCGTTTCCTTGGTGGAAAACAGGGTCACTTTGAACAACTGGTTGCGCAAACTCTCTTTGAACTGAGTGGGGTCCGAATGGCCAGAGTCGGGATAGTTATCCATTTCATCTTTCGGATATCCGCCAGACCAGAAATATGTCACCCCCGGCTCGCCACTAAGCAATTTATCTTTATATATCCCTGGCTGAAATCGTGTTTCTTCATGCTTACCGGTAGCTCTTAACGAAACATCTGCGCTAGTTAGCTCCCATCGGCAGACGCCCTTGCCATAGTAGTCCGAATCCACCATTCCATCTGCGTAGATCGTCGCCACATATGTAGATTCGTTGATTTTCTTAAAATGGATGGGTATTCCATCTTCTTTAGATTTGCTCCAGACACCTGCAATAGGCTCGATTGGCGTGCATTGCTTGTGGTTGGTCATTTCATAGAACGCAGTTCCTGATATCCACTCAAACGGCCCCGGCGCATCCTCGATGGTCATCGTGATCCGGTACGCCTGTGTCGGATGCGGGTTCTTGCGGTAGACCGGATCGCCGTCGGTGGTGGTCGCGTCGGTGTCGTGTCTTTCAGAGCCAGTATTCATGGGGTTACATCCTGCCAAGAAAACCAAGACAAGAGAGCTAGCAATTTTAATCCCCAGCTTCCCTTTCATGCGGCCATCGTGCGCTGTGCAGAACGTTGCGCGGCTGTCATGGAGTTCGCAAGTCGTTCACAGATGCGGTTAATGTTGACGCGATGTATCAACAAGGCAATGAGCATGATTGCAAAGACCACCCCAAATTCGGGGAACTTCTTCATGACATCCATCACATAGGGAACGCATGCCGCAGCCACTGCAAGCATGAACATCAGCAGCGTCATTGCAGTCGCATTGACAATAACCTGGCGAAGCTGTTTCAGTTCTTCAGTATGTTTTCCCTCTGCTTGCAGCTTTCTCCAAACTGTCAAAGCACCTGCAATGAGACCCAGCAGCATCGCAACTATCGCGAAGTGCAATACAGCACAGATTGTGGCCGCATACTGTGCAAGGTCCAGCAGGACCGTGAACGAAGTTCGATAGGCCAGCACAACCAAACTTGCGGTCAGTAAGGTTGACATCAGCAGGATAGTCAACATGCGCCGAACGCCCTTGGGTGACCGGTACCAATGTGCGTTTTGGGAGGGAAACACGCTATCCATTACATCGCTCCTGCGAACTCTATTTAACTCACGGCGGACGTGGTCAGGGGTACGGACGAGCTTTGAGGGATGCCTGCAGGAAGCGCTTTTTGGCAAACGCGTGCAAACATCTGTGCTGAGACGGGGTTGAAGCATTTGGGATAAGTCACAACGTAAGTGCCCGTCGCAGGGTTTACCGGCAGCCAATAATCTGTGGGAACACCGAGCGTGCGGAAGGCTAATGGATCGTTGTTGTAATAGGGAATGAATTCACAAAAGCCGCCGTTCTGTGCCGGCGACTGTATTGAATGTATGAGACTCGTTCAGGGCTATAGTTACATCCAAGCGTGTATCAAAATTTTTCAAAAATCTGCTCGGTACAGTTGGAATACATTACTCGGCATGAGTTGTTGTTTGCAGCGGTGCACTTTTTCTCCGCTTCAGCCTTAGCTTCTTCAAGTTCCGCATTTCCTACGAACTGCAGCTTACCAGCAACAGATATTCCATCCTTGTAAGGTTCTGCAACAGCTGCGCATTGATTGTGATAGGTAGCCCAATCACGGCACTCCTTTCCACCCGCTTTTACACAATTAGCGATGGCGCCTTTCTGCGCTTCACGCTTAGAAAGTTTCCCGTAGTCAACTCCTACGGCACCCTCTCCATCAATTGCAACAGCTCCCCAGGTCTTAATCCATTTCCCCAGCGGCCGAGGCGCTGGTGCAGTTTCTTGAGAGCTTCCTTGGGGGATAGGCGCACATGCGGCTACCCCCTGCCCACCAATCGGATATTGCCCAGGTGGACAGCCTTGCTCAGCCATTGCTGGGATCCCAACGATCATAAGAAATAACAACGCAAATCTGTTGAAACTCATATATGCACGCCCTCTAAAAAAACCAAATCCCGGCAATTTTATGCATTGCCGCTTTCATTTCTTCCAGCATTGCCGCGAGATCCTGGCACAGGGGTAGATTCAGAACCACTAGGTTGAACAAGTGAGCGGGATCCTGTTCTGGCTGTATCACTACCTATCTCAGCAGGCCGATCTGTAGAACTAGATGACCGCTGTGGCATATACGATCCTGCCGGTTGCCCCTGTGGTCCAGGACTTGCCGCTCCGCCACGATCAAACGCTGAATATGCCATGAACGTTCCCATATTACCCTGCCAGATCGCCGCCGCCAACGTTGGCACGCTGATGATCAATCCAGTCATGATCAGTCCGATACCGCCCTGCTGCAGGGCTTGGCTAGACAACCCTTCTGCATTGCCCAGTGTGATGAGTCGGGCAGCCCAGTAGGCCGCGGCCACTTTTGCTGTGAATTTCAGCACCATCGCCGTGACCACCGACAACATGGCCATCGAGAACAGCGTGCCGATCACGTAGAACAACCACTTCTTGAACAGGTCCTTGGTCTGGTCGAAGATCAGCGCCAGGATGAAAATTGGTCCGATCCCGATCAGGAACGCCATGGTGAACTTGAACAACAGCAGCATCGCCCCAGCTGCCATCGGCGGGCTGGCGGTGCCGAAGCCCGCCATCAATACAGCGCGGCCTTTCTTCTCTATTGCCTCCGGATCGGTTGGGTCGACGCGCACCGCATCCAGCGCGGTCAGCGCCACCTGCGTGTAGGCAAGATTTTGGTCAATAGCATCGGAGGCGGTGCTGTCCTTATCACCCGTGAACAGGCCGTGGATCTCCTTGTCTAGGTTTTGGGTCATAGTCTGGTGCAGCATTGCGCCATTGACCCCGACAGCTGAAGCAAGGCTGATGATGATCGCGACTTTGCCGGCCTTGATCATGGTCGCCATTGCACTTTCACGCGACTGCCCGGTTGCGATGCGATAGCCCAGAATCAGTACCCACAGAGTGGTCACTGTCAAAGCGATCGTACTGACCCACCTCATAGCGCGGCTCATCAACTCCAAGCCGAACTCTTGAATCTCGTTGCTGAAGTAGTCGTTGACCAGTTTGAAGAAAACGAACTCACCGAGGCCGATATCCGCCAAAGGCTGCAACCAGTTCATCGCTCCGTGGAGAATTGCGTCCATTACCTTCTGCCTGTCTGTCGTGGTGTAGCGATCAATTGGATAACGCGGCTTTCAGCGTTGCGGCCTGCACGAGCTGTCCCAGCGGTTTGAGCCAGCTATTTTGGTCGCCATCCAAAGCTTTTCTGGCCAATCGCGACTGATCTTCCTTGAGCCCGACGATATAGCTGTCATATGCCGTCATCTGGGCCTGCCAGTAGTCCAGGTCCATGGCGTTTTGTGCTACGAAACGCTGAACTTCGTTATCGTTGGCAGCAAGCGCCCCTTGGCTGGTGCCACCTCGGTCGCGCTGCGCCTCAATCGCTTTAAACTGGTTGTTGCGTTCTATAAGGCGCTTGAGCATGCGTACCGACTCGTTGTACTTGGCATTTTTTGCCAGCACCATGCGTGTGCAGACCTTCATTTGCTCCTCCACCATATTTCCTTTCATGTTGGGGGCGAGAGACTTGAATTGCTGGAGCACCCCTGCGAGGCCAGTCTTTGGGGCACCCGGACAGTCGTCTTCCAGGCCATAGTCTTCTGGACGTTCGGCAAAGTTGTCAGCCATGGTGGACGTCCCTAGGTTCAAACGCTGAAGCTTGATGAGCTGCTGCTGATAGTGATCCAGCTGCTGCTGATACTGCTTGAGCGTCTCGGTCCATCGCTTAGCCTGCTCTGCGTACTCCTGTAAGGCCTTCGCCATCGACGTTGGGTCATTGACAATCACTCCCACTGCATTCGCGGGCCCAACACTAAGACCGGCCGCAAGCAACAAGCCTGCGGCGAGACGTGAAAATGAAAGGCGTGAGCGGCGTGAGCGGCGTGAGCGGTCATTCATGGCGGGACTCGTCGGTCTTGTTGGGTGCAGATGGATGGCGGGGATAGCAGAACGAGGGATATAGAGGGCACAGCCCGGAAGGCAATAGGTAGCCCAGGCAGGTGGTGGGGAGTCAAACGCGTAACGCAATCATGAAGCGAGAGAATTTTTGTTCAGACACAGGCACAGCGACGAGAAAGACGCCGCCGGGGGTGCGGAGATGAGCGCCTGCTAGGGCCATTATCCTTATGTGCTATTGAGGCAGGTTGGGTCGAACTCTGGCATAGGTCAAGGCAGATTGCCACTACCTGCTCCCCTCCAGACCGTCCTCTCATGGTCTAGCGGCCGCCACCTCAAGGGACAAGGTTGCCTGGGTAGGAAAAATCTGACATCCGGGAACGGCAATTCCTCACCCTCTGCAATGGCGTGCCCGGTCGAGTCCGCACGATATTTGTCAACCGAGGAAAGCTCTGGATCGCGTACCGTCGCAGCTGCCTGGACCGCAGGCGAGCACTCCCTCTTCGAGGGGAAAGGACATGTGATGCGTAACTTCCAACGTACGGCAAAAGTGGCAGTGGGACTGCTAGGACTGGCACTGTCATACAGTGCGGCGGCGTGCTGTCCGGATGTCGGTCATAGCCCCGCTGCAGCAACAACAGGGCTGGGGGCCAGTCGTCCCTCTGCTACTGATCTCTCGGCTGTCAGCACCTTGCACGTGTATACGTTCGAGCGAGATGGGATCCGCTACCTGCAAGTCAATGGCCCTAGTGGCGATGTCCGAACTGCAATCGGGTGGATCGACGGTACCCGTTGGGTCATGCCGGTTGGTATCGATGCAGACCGCACCACGATCCTGGCGGCGGGTTCACGCCCGAACGGTACAGTCGTATATGAAGGAGATGGTATGACGGTGCTGCTACAGACACTCCCGCGTGGTAACAGCTGGCTCATCGTACCTAAAAATTGATCGTGTCCCTGTTGGTTCGGAAACAAAGAAGCTGATCTTGCCCGTATGGTGGCGCCGGCAGGTGCCACCATACGAGCGCACCCTGCTGGACAACTCTGCTGTGTTCTCAAGAGCGGTCCGACTGGCAGGCTTGCTCTCTGGCTTATCCCCGTAAATAGATACAGCAATGCCCTGGAGCCCGCGCAGTTTTCCGACCCTGGCCTTGATGGTATGACGCCTTGCTGGAGGCAGACAGGCAATCGCCTGCTGGGTGCATCTGTAGACGGCAAGCTGCAGCCCAACAGACAATTGCATGGGATTGCCGCGTAGCATGACTGGGTGGATTTCTGTGTGACTGGAACTGGCGAAGCCTGGCGAACGGAAAACGTGATAGAGCCCATGCGTCTCGATCTCCAGCGGGTACAAAGCATTGATGTACTCGTGCAGCATCTTCGATTGGATAGAGCCCGTACGAATCATCCGCATGGCGGCTTCATGTTGTCCGCGTGACTTGAGATGACTTTCGATGTCGCGGCGTAGTCGGTTCATCTGTACCTCGATGTCGACGTACTCGATCACGTGCTCGCGCAATTCCCGCTCAGCCCATAGGTAGCTCAGTTTTGCCGTATCCAATGCCTGTTGCTCGCCTCGCAGACGCAGGCGCACTTCGGCAAGGGTGCTGGAGATACGCGCGCCCAGCACGAATAGTCCCGTAGCCGTTGTTGCGAGCATCACCTGCACAACAAAGCCTATTGAGTCATAGGCCCCCAGCACACCCGTATTTCGCAGTGAAAATGCCAGAGCGGTATTCGCCAGCACAACGCCGATGGCCGCGCCCCGCCAGCCATGCAGCCAGGTGAGTAGAACGGCAGGAACGATCAGCAACGACATTAAGCCCAACCGTGCAACATTACTTTGCGGCAGTGTTGCTAATGCAAAGATCAATGCAGTCGCCAGAACCGCCAGTGCGCAATGAGGCGTCAGGCGGCTGGGCGTCTCTTCGTCGTGGCGGCGCATCCATAGAAGCACCGGCAGGACCACCATCAACATTCCGAGGTAGTCACCTACAGCGAAACGGGCGAACTTGACGCCGCTTATTGCCGACGAAGGTCCGTCGAGCATGATGTTGGTCCCCAGAGTGCAGAGCGCGCCCCAGACTGCCGTGACCAGAAGCATCGGGATCAGTGACGCTCCTGCGCGATGTACTGCCCCATACCTTGCCCGAATAGCAATAGGGACCAGAGCAATGGCCGGGACCAGGATCCAGGGGCTTGCGTAGGCCCAGGTAGGATTGACACCGACACTGCTGATCGCGGGAACCCGAATCATGAGCAACGCCGCGACATCGCCCATCAGTATCCAGGGTAGCAAGCGAGAAGGGGCGAGCAGCAACGCTGCGATCCGAAGACCAGCTGGCAGGTACCACTGATCCAGTGAGCAGTGCCAAGACAGTTGAAACGCCAAGCAGTAGGCCGTAGCGGTTAACAGGCCCTGCGTCACACTTTTCAGCCCTTCCATGGGAATACCTTGAGTTTTGACGACGCCAGAGCATACCTGAGCGGGAGCCGTAACGGTGTGGGTGACCAAGACCGGTACATGCCCCTACAGCCCAGTGAAACGGGTACGCCACAGATGCGCGTCAGGTATGTAGAGAGCCTGCTGCAAAAACATGGACGTCCTTGCCCCCTCGGCTTGATCAGATGGACAGAGGCCGTGGTGGGGAGCGTGGAGTTGGCGGGAGCCCTGGAATGCAATTCGGCTTGGTCACGCGATGAGCAGTGTTCTACGGTTACGAGGACGGCACCCTGTCACGCTGGGAAAGAGCGCTGCCGCTAGGCACGGCGTCCCAGCCAAAGTAAAAGCGTGCCATCATCACCACATCTAAGCGAGCACGTCATTTCAACCACTACCAGGGAGGTACTTGTCATGAAGCCACGCACCACTGCCGCCACTTTCGCACTGGCTGCGGCTTTAGGCCTCGGCCTGAGCGCCCCAGCTCGCGCCCAGGCGCCTGATCCTTGCTCGGTCTTTCTTTGCATGTCCAGCATGACCGGCTTCGGCACTCCGTCTCCTGAATGTGCAGCGCCGATCGCAACCTTCCACGCCATCCAGGTATGGAGTCCGGCCTTCAACCCGCCGGCCACGGCGGCGGCACGCCGGGTATATCTGACGACATGTCCAGGCGCGACTGCACCGAATCAAGCCATCTTGGAAGCCATCATCGCGAAGTGGGGCTATAGACCTTGACGGGCATCGCCCGCTGACTCAGAAACATGCTTTTGAGGCTTTGCGGGAGTACCACCACGCTCCTGTTCGCCAGGTGGATCGCGCATTGCCTTTCTAGGCGATTGGGTTCCTACGCATCGGCCAGTGGGAAGTGAACCGCAACCTTTGTATGTTCGCCCGCAGGAAAGCGCACTCTGCAGCCAACCTTGGGTTTGCTGATACACCGCCTCCCAAGGCGGAAAATCGTTGGGAAGCAATCACTATGGTGCGCCGGCCCGTGCGATCCAGCGCTGCGCGTTGAACATCGCGCGTAGCGCTTACTTACGCTGTGGCGCCTGCGCATCCATTAGTGTCAAATACGGCGCAGCAAAGGCCCATTCGTCTTCGGAAATGTCGGTCGGATAAGGATTACGAGGCTTCATCCGTATACTTTAGAGTGGCAAGGGCAACAGCAGCATCCACAAAGCCCCGCGCAGATCCTGCGACTAGCGGCTGAAGGTCAGGGCTAATCAGGTCTCTCTTTGATTGTTATAGGCAGCTAGCTATATTGATAGCAAACTGACACTCTTCCGGCTTTCAAGGACGATCCATGCGCATTCAGCACGTAGAGATATCTAACTTCCGAAAGCTGCTTTCTGTGCGAATTGACTTCGCTAATGAGACCACGCTGCTTGTAGGTGCAAACAACAGCGGCAAATCATCGGCCATGCTGGCACTCCGGAGATTTTTGGTTTCGAAGGGATCTTCTTTTCGGCTCCAGGATCTGACTCTTTGTCATTTCGCCAAGCTTGACGAAATTGGTAAGGAGTGGGAGACCCCACCAGCAAACTTTGAAATTCCTACAGCCAAGGACTGGGCCGACTGGCTCCCTAGTCTGGATATCTGGGTGTCGGCAGATCAAGGAGAATTCCACTTCATCCGCGATCTCATTCCCAGCTTTGCGTGGCGCGGGGGGCTTGTGGGAATGCGTTTCCTGCTTGAACCAGATGATATGAATATGCTGTACACGGACTATCGCAAGGAGCGCGCGAGGGTTGCAGAGCTTGAGGATGCTTTAGGGAAGGAGGACCCGCTTGGTAGCCCGCTGACGCTATGGCCACAGAGCCTCCATGATTACTTGAACCGTCGGCTGGGAGATAAATTCAAGGTTCGTTGGTATCGCCTAGATCCGCAACAACTTAAGAAGCCTCACAAGTCGACTCGAATGGCTCAAATGCAGCAATTGAGTCCTACCTCCCTGCCTCTGGAAAGCAATCCCCTCAGTGGATTAATTCGAGTACACGAGATCAATGCACAGCGGGGATTCGGCGACCATTCGGACGACAATCAAGGCGATAACACTAGACCCAGCGGTGCCCGAAAACTCTCGGAACAACTCAGATCCTATTACTCCCGACACCTAGATCCAGGTGACAGCCCAGATATCTCAGATCTCGAAGCGTTGCGGGCGATAGAAGCAGCCCAGTCGGCATTCGATACCAGGCTAAGTAGCAGCTTCGAATCTGCTATTAAAGAGGTCGAGGGATTGGGCTACCCTGGCCGCAATGACCCACGCATCAAAGTCGCAAGTCGCCTAGCAGCAACCGACGGCATGAACCATGAAGCTGCCGTCCTTTTTGAGTTGGATTCAATTCAGGGCGCCCCGGGAGCCCCTCCTCTTCATTTACCTGAGACCGCTAACGGGTTGGGATATCAAAACCTGATATCCATGATTTTCCGGCTGATGGGTTTTAGGGATGAGTGGCTAAGAAAAACCAGGGCCGCCAGCGCGGAGGTAATAGACCGCATCGAGCCCATCCACCTCGTGCTCATTGAAGAGCCTGAAGCCCACCTTCATGTTCAAGTGCAGCAAGTGTTCGTACGGCACGCCTACCAAGTTCTATGCCGAGACGCTTTGCTTGAACGCTACCCAAATCTGAAGACTCAGCTTTTGGTGAGTACGCACTCCAGCCATGTAACTCATGAAGTGGAGTACCAGAATCTTAGGTATTTCAGGCGACTCCCAGCAGGGATGTATGGCATCGGCGTACCGGTGTCGACGGTGTCTAACCTCTCTAACGTGTTCGGCGATGGAACAAAGACGAAGGAGTTCGTAACCAGGTACCTACGGGCACAGCACGCAGACATATTCTTCGCCGACGCCGTCATCTTGGTAGAGGGCTCAGCAGAGCGAATGATGCTGCCGCATTTCTTGCGGAATAAGTTTCCATTCCTTGACCGCTGCTACATCACAACCCTTGATATCGGTGGCAGTCACGCACACCGACTAAGGCCTTTAATTGACGCGCTTGGCATCCTCACTCTGGTTATTACAGACCTCGATGCAGGGTTGAATAAAGCGGCAAAACCGGTGCAAAGAAACGCAGATCAGATTACGAACAATCCGACATTGCGGAGCTGGATGAAACTGATGCATCTGGGCAGTACAGTGGATGAGCTGCTTGAGCTGCCAGCGAATCAAAAAGAGCACCAGATCGACGACCTGTACTCGGTGCGCATCGCCTATCAAACTCCTATTTCCACCCACCTGCCCGCTACTGGTAAAGCAATACAAACCCTACCAAATACCTTTGAAGACAGCTTTGTGCTTAGCAACGCCGGTCACTTTGCGGAAAAAACAAACGGCACTGGTATGATGAAGGCCTTCGTAAAAGTTTTGAATGAAGCGCAAACATCGGAAGCCGTCGGAGAAGGTTTTTTCAACGAATTACGCGAAGGAAAGAAAGCAGAGTTTGTGTTGCTCGTTTTGGGCGACAAGAACTTCCCCAACCTTGAAATCCCTGAATACATCAGTGAAGGCCTCAACTGGCTTGAGTCGAAATTGCGAAGCAAGCAAATAGAGCTGCTGGTAATTCCACCCGAGTGCGCGGAGGTGACGCCATGAGCGAGGCAGTTATCGCAGATGCCGACGACACTATGCAGGCTTGCCTGAATCTGGCAGACCCGAAGAGTTTTTTTCTATACGCAGGTGCTGGCTCAGGAAAAACCCACTCACTCGTCGAAGCTATCCGCGAACTCAAAGGTCGCGAGCGAGAACGCCTGACATTCGAGGGCAGACGCATTGCGGTGATCACCTATACAAACGCAGCCTGTGATGAGATTCTTCGGAGGCTAGAGTTTGATCCACTCGTGGAAGTCTCAACCATTCACGCGTTCGCCTGGCGCCTAATCCAAGGATTCGACAATGAGATCAGAGAATGGCTAAGGATCAAACTTCCCCAGGACATTGAGAAGATCGAGGGCGAGCTAGCACGTTCGAGAGGCGACAATAAAACATCTCGAGCAAACAGACGGAAGCTACAAAGCAAGAGACGCAGACTTGAGAATCTCGACGAGATTACGAAGTTTATCTACAGCCCCATTGGCGACAACAGAGAGCGGCAAGCACTCAATCACGATGAGATCATCAAGTTAACTGCAGCATTCGTTCCTGAACGCCCTTTGCTGGATGTTCTAGTAGACCGCTACCCAGTCGTATTGATCGACGAAAGTCAGGACACCCACGCTCCAGTAATGGAGGCTTTTCTGAAGGTCCAGCAATTGGCGAAGACTCGCTTCTGCTTGGGGCTACTCGGCGACACCATGCAACAGATTTACGGCCATGGAGTAACGCGCCTTGACAAAGCGATACCGGATGACTGGTTGAAACCTGAAAAGGTCGTTAATCGCCGCTGTCCTCGTAGGGTTGTAGACCTTATCAACGTGATTCGAAGCACTGCAGACACTCATCAGCAGACCCCCAAGCCCGATGCCATTGAAGGTGTGGTGCGCATGTACTGCATTAGTCAAAGCCAAGAACAGGCACCAAATCTTGAGGAAGGCATCGCTCAGTCGATGGCTGCAATCACTGACGACGGCGAATGGGCTACCGGTTCTGCGGGCCGAAAAACCTTGATCCTCGAACATAAGATGGCTGGACGGCGGATGGGGTTCGAAAAGCTGTTCACGCCCCTATACGGGGTTGAGCACCTTCAAACAGGCTTGCTGGATGGAACATTGCCCGCACTTCGCGTTTTCAGCGAAGGCGTTCTTCCCATTCTTACCGCAAAGGACGATCACTTCCTTGTGCTTGAAGCCGTACGCTCTCGCTCTCCGTTGCTCAGCAAGGATGCAATGCAATCAACAGGGGATCAATCGGCCCACATGCAACGTGTAGAGGACGCGACGCATGCCCTGCTCTCTCTTTTCGAAAAAAACGATCCAACACTGAGCGAGGTCGCAACGCTTCTGTTGCAAACCCAACTGCTTGATGTGCCTGATAATCTGGTTGGGGCTATGGTGCTGGGAGCCCCTAGTGAGGCTCCAGATCCTGAAGATACGAACGCGATGACCAACTACGCCTACCAGCTATTCCTTGAGCGTCCATTTTCGGAGCTTGCAGCCTTTGCGAGTTATGCGGATGGCCTTTCACCCTACGGTACACATCAAGGGGTAAAGGGGCTGGAGTTTCCACGAGTCATGGTCGTCATCAACGATGAGGAGGCAGGCGGCTTCTTATTCAGCTACGACAAATTGCTGGGTGTAAAAGAACCAACAAAGACTGACCGGGACAACGAGCGTGACGGCAAGGACAACGCACTAGCACGTACTCGTAGGCTGCTTTACGTGACATGTAGTCGGGCTGAAAAGAGCCTGGCGATTGTCTTATACACACCCCACCCTGCACTCGCCAAGCGAAACGTTGTTGCTGCTGGCTGGCTTCAGGAGAGCGAGGTCGAAATCCTTTGAGGCCTTCCTCCTAGGCAATTCCCCAACTGGTTGAATTATGCACTATTGCTCACTTTTTGCGGTGTGACCATGGCGCCACGAAACGAAGAACTTGCTGCACTGTATGAGTTACCTGAAGAGATGAATCTTGCCGAGGGAAAAACTTTTTCCTCATTTTCATCTGAATGGCTGAAGAAAATCGAAAACTGGCTGATGATCAGTTTCTTGATCACGATTCTTGTAATTCTATGTTTTGCAGCGTGGTATCGCTATGGTCCAGATGCGCCAGTCGTGAAGATGATTCGAAAGAATAGCCACCTGATTTGCTGGGTTCAATAGTACGGATGTGCTATGGGCAGCCTGAGTCAAGCCCTCTATGTTAATCAAACAGTTCAGCTTCCGAAGTGAGTGGGTTTAGAAGACATTGAGAGATGCGCAGTTTGCATGTCGACTTGTTTGATTGCTCAGCGCCAGCATTTCAATGGTATTTATACTAGATATCCTATCTTGAGTTGATGCGCATCTCGTCGACATATCATGAATTGCGTCAGGAAATTCATCGCCAACCTACGCGATTATACGAGCCAGCAACCGAACCAACCTTGCCCTCTGCTGTTGGCACAGATGATTGTGACTGTTAAGGAGTCTTGCGGATGGAGCTGCGACATCTGCGCTGCTTTGTGGTTTTGGCCGAGGAACTGCACTTCACAAGAGCAGCTGAACGCCTCCATATCGAACAATCTCCTTTATCCAGGACTATCAAGGAACTGGAAGACGACTTGGGCGCTTTACTGTTCAACCGTGATCGAAGAGGAACGCGGCTGACCGATGCCGGCAAAGCATTTCTTCTGGACGTACGCCGTTTATTTACCACTTTGGATCAAGCCCGAGAAAATGTGAAGGCGGTTTCCGCGGGCTTCCGGGTAAGTATGCGGATTGCAGTATCTCACGGAGCGATCGATTCCAGATTGTCTGACCTCCTTGCACGTTGTCGCGAGGAGGAGCCTGATGTTGAAATTCGTCTCACAGAAGTCACGCTCTCTGAGCTACTCCATGGACTAAGGTCGGGAGACTTCACCATTGGGTTCACACACACAGAAGAGGTTGGCGATGGCATTGTTGCTGAACCCATTTGGCATGCACGAATGGTTGCAGTGATACCAGCCCGTCATCCGCTACTCGCCTTCAAAGAAGTGCCTATCGAAGAACTTCTCCGCGCCCCATTGATCATGTGGAACCACCAAGCCTATGAGGGCTACGATAAGGCCTTTACCAAGCTGTTGCGAGGCTTGGATGAGAAACCGAACGTCATCGAGCGCGCAGCTTCGCTCGACGTTATGCTAGCTCTCGTTGCGGCTGGTTACGGGATTGGCCTCGCATCTGGCGCGAAGCTGGAACCGTGCAAGCATTCTGATATCGTCATCCGTCCATTGGCAAATCAATCAGCGGTGATTACGACGTACATGCTGAAAGCTGCCAGTGCTGCGCCTTCAATCTCTGTGGATCGCTTCACAACACGTTTGAAAGATAGAAATTAGATAATCGTCGCAATCAAATCGAACACTTCACCCTTCTGAGTCAGCGTACAGAATGCTTTCAGTAGCAGTCATCAGGTTGGCTGCACTGTCGTTCAATGCGATGGATACCCGCAAAATCAACGCTAGTGTAGGCATGTTTTGCCCCCGCTCGATCTTTCCCATGTGAGAGCGCTCAATGCCGGCGCGAGTAGCAAGCTCTTCTTGCGATATCTGACGCGCAACACGTGCGGCGCGTTCTGCCTTGCCGAAAGCTATCGCCGGCTCGGCTTCATAGGTGGTGGCGCCCACTGGGCGTCCTGGTTTCATTGTGCGCTTCTGCATCGGCAAAAGCGTTACGCAATAAGCTTAACTAAACCACGTTAAACTTAAATCTATGCATGATGTTTGGTGACTTTTTCCTTACATACTCCGGAGGGGCAGACCATGAACCAGAATTGTTGCTCGCAATTCATCAGAGTTGCCGTCGCTCCAGCAGTGCTGTCCCCAGAGTTGGCTGATCTCCTTGCGCTTCAGCGAACAGAAGAGCCTGAAACACCTGTGCTACTGCAAGAGGTCACCCAGGACGTGCTCACGACTAGCATCCTCGGAGGAACCTGCGATCTAGGCATCGGTTGGCCGGTATCCACCCTTGCCCTGGCCGTCCTGCCACTGTGGCGCGACCGATTAGCCATCGCTTTGCCCGCTCGGTCCCCACTGCTGGCACATCAAGCTATTCCATTACCAGTAACCTTCAGTTGCCCCCTGATTTGCTGGCATCCGCATAATTGGGTTGAAGGGCTTGATATGGAAGCAGGCGCAGACGATTGGAGTGCTCATCTATGCAGTATTGCAGTCACATCCTTCGAACTTCTGACGGTACTCGTTGCGGCTGGCTATGGCATTGGTATTGCGCCGCAGAGCTACATAGTCAATGCCCGCAATCGAGGTATCGTCATGCGTCAAATCCTCGGCACTCCTCAATGGGTTTACACCTGTCTTTTTCGATCGGCAAATGCTCTATCACCTGCAGTTGAAAGGTTTGTCGAGCGAGCGTCACGGGTCGCGATGTCTACGGAAAACAAGCGCTCTTGGTGAAGAAAGGAGCGTGATTTGATAGACCGTTTATGGCGTTGTCGTGCATCGCTGCTCTCGGCAAAGAGGTTACAGCGAAGGCGAACCCGGCCGCTCCCGCGCTTCTTGGTCCGAAATCTGGTGAAGAGGTTGCTGCTGTGCGCGCTCCCCTACTGATTCACTGCTTTGAAGCGTTCGCACCTTTTCGAAAGACTGGTCGCCCATGATGGTCCGAACGATCGCGAGCACGTTGGTCGGCGTGACTACATCAATCGCTGCGCGATCACCAAGATCCGTGTGCGGTCGGGTCAGCATTCGGAACAGGTCCCACGAGTCCGCTCCTTCGCACTGATTCATGAGGACCTGGGTCAGCTTGTGCTTGAGTGGCACCAGTTGCCAATCGGGAACACGCTGCCCTCGATTACCCAGGCTAATGGACAGCAGCTTGCCTGCCTTCAGTTCGCGGTTGATCTGGTCCTTGGACTTACCGGCCAGCTTGCCGAACAGCGGCACCGGCAGACAGCAAGGCGACTCGTATATGGCCAGCATTTCCTCACGCTCGCGCTGGATTGCGGACGCTTCCGGTTCCGGCGTTCGAGTGGGGGGCGGAGGCACCTGCGACAGCCGCTGGAAGGTAGTTGCCTCAGTACTTGGCACCACAACGATCGGCGTGGACGACACGGCGGCTTTAGCAGAAACAGCGGCGGTGGCCGCCGGCTCTTCCGCCATCGCTGGCACCCCTTCGATATGGATGGTTAGATGTGCACTGGCAGCTTCCACTTGGCCCTGTTCGAGCAGGTCAAGACGGTCGGCCCAATCCTGCATCATCCGGCGGCGCGGCTCGACATACTTGGCGTGGTTGTAGGCCGAACTCACCTTGTTCGGATCGGAGTGCGAAAGCTGCGCGTCCACCCAAATCTTGGGATAGCCGATCTCGTTGAGCGCCGTAGAAATCGTTCCCCGAATGCCATGGCCGGTCAGTTGGGCGTCGTAGCCCATTCGTTTCAAGGCAGCGTTGAGGGTGTTCTCACTGATGCGCTTCTTGAGTTCGCTGCGGTGCGCCAGCAGATGCGTCTGGGCAGGCCGCATTACGCCCAGGAGGTAGCGCACGATCTCGACCGCCTGGACAGACAGAGGCACGATGTAAGGCGGTATGTCATGCGGGCGCTTGCCGGCCTTGCGCATCTCGTCCTGAAGCTGCTTGACGATCTGCGGCGGAATAATCCACAGACCGCGGTCGAGGTCGAACTGGTCCGGTGTAGCCAGTCGCAGTTCGCCGGTGCGCACCCCGGTCAGGAACAGCAGTCGAATGCCGAGTTGCGTTTGCCAGCCACGCGGGTTGTAGAGCCTGAGCTTCTGGAGGAAGTCGGGCAGTTCGGGCAGACGCAGGTAGGGGTTGTGGCTCACCGGCGGCTTGGGCTCGGCCACCACGTCGAGGTCTGTGGCCGGATTGGCCTCCATGCCCTCGACAATGACCAGGGCGTAGCGGAACAACTGGCTCAGCCAAGTGCGGACCTTCTCGGCAGTGGTGAAAGCCTTGCGCCGCTCGATCCTCGCCAAGACGCCCAGGAGTTGAGGTCGGCGAATGTCGTAGATCGACATCCTCTCAAGGCTGGGCAGCACGTCCTTTCCGAAGATTCTCTGGATCTGCGACAGCGTGCTGTTTCTGCCTTCTTTGAGTTCCTTCGCGCGATGCTCGACCCAGGCATCGAAGACGGCCTTGAACGTGTAGTCCGAGGCTAGCTTGATAGCGCGTCGCTTCTGTTTGCGGTCAGCATGGGGATTGATGCCCTTCGCCACGAGCGCTCGGGCTTCATCACGCAAGGTGCGTGCTTCGCGCAGGCCGACCTCGGGGTAGTTGCCCAAAGAGATGCGCTTTTGCTTGCCGAGCCAGTAGTAGCGCAGATGCCACGATTTGCCGCCGGTGGGGGCGACTACAAGGCCGAGGCCGTCAGTGTCAGGGATGCTGTAGGTTTTCTCGGCGGCCTTGGCTTGCCGCACGGTCAGATCAGAGAGTGCCATCATTAAACTCCTAAGTCATGAGACTTAGGCTCAATGCTGCTGGTCATCCCGATCCAACCCCAGCAACAACCCGGAACCGGCACCACCCACATTCTTTGGCCTCAATTTTGGCCTCAAAAACGCTGGCTGTTGGTGGATGTCCGTGGCGTTTGCCGGAATGAAAAAAGGAGCCGAAGCTCCTCTTTTCAACGACCTACAGATGCCAGTGGAAGTCTGTAGATCAATATTTGGAGCGGGAAACGAGACTCGAACTCGCGACCCCGACCTTGGCAAGGTCGTGCTCTACCAACTGAGCTATTCCCGCATTGTCTTGATGACGGGCGCTATTCTAGCGTTTCAGAAAGCTGCGTCAAGCCCTTGATTCAAAAACTTATTTTTTTTCTGCTGTGGTCTTGAGATGCGGCCATGCGGCTCTGAGGTATTGCACCATCGACCACAGGGTCAGCCCCGCTGCGACGAGCAGCAATGCGTAACCGAAAATCACCCAGAAGGTGACTGCCGGCGGGTTGCCGAGCAGAATGACCAGCGCCAGCATTTGCGCGGCGGTTTTCCATTTGCCCATGTTGGAAACGGCGACTTGTGCACGCGCGCCTATTTCCGCCATCCATTCGCGGAGCGCGGAAATCACGATTTCACGGCCGATGATCACCGCTGCTGGCAGGGTCAGCCACAGGTTGGCGTGCGCCTGAACCAGCAGCACCAGGGCCACGGCCACCATCAGTTTGTCTGCTACCGGATCAAGAAACGCACCGAATGGCGTGCTTTGCTCAAGACGGCGAGCCAGATACCCGTCGAGCCAGTCGGTCGCCGCAGCGAACGCAAAGACTGCACTGGCTGCCATGTAGCTCCAGTGATAAGGCATATAGAACAGCAAAATGAAGATCGGAATCAGTAAAACGCGTAGTACGGTGATCAGATTAGGGATATTCATCGGCACAACTGGCTACGAGGTGAGTGAGCATTCTACTCGCTGTGCAGGTTTGCATAAATCGACTCTGCCAGCTTTTTACTGATTCCGGGTGCTTTTGCTATTTCATCGATGCTGGCACGGGACAACTCCTGTAATCCACCGAAATGTTTGAGCAGATCACGCCGCCGGGTCGGCCCGACGCCTGCAATACCTTCGAGCGTCGATGTGCGTCGGGTCTTGCCACGGCGCGCGCGGTGGCCGGTAATTGCGAAGCGGTGCGCCTCATCGCGTATCTGCTGAATAAGGTGCAGCGCCGGTGAGTCACCAGGCAGCGTGAACTCATGAGCGGCGTCATTGAGGTACAGCGTCTCGAAACCGGCCTTGCGCGTGGTGCCCTTGGCAACGCCGAGCAGGATCAGGTCCGGCACCTGCAATTCGTTGAGCACATCGCGAGCCATGGACATTTGCCCCTTGCCGCCGTCCACCAGCAGCACATCGGGCAGCTTACCCTCCCCGGCCTTGATGCGACTGTAGCGCCGGGTCAGGGCCTGGTGCATGGCGGCGTAGTCGTCACCGGCGGTCACGCCTTCGATGTTGAAGCGGCGATAATCAGACTTGATCGGCCCCTCAGGCCCGAACACGACACACGACGCCACGGTCGCCTCACCACTGGAGTGACTGATGTCATAGCATTCGAGACGCATCGGCGGCTCGTCGAGATTGAGGACAACTGCCAATGCTTCAAATCGCGACGCGACGTGCTGACGATTGGCTAGCCGCGCTGCCAGCGCCTGCTCGGCATTGGTGACCGCCAATTGCTGCCAGCGCGCCCGAGTGCCGCGCACCCGGTGGCTGATGGTCATTTCCCGGCCACGCGATTCTTCGATGGCATCGATCAGTGCCGGGAAGTCTTCGTTGACGACGTTGACGATGACTTCACTGGGCAACTCGCGGTCAACACCGCCCAAAAAATACTGCGCCAGGAAGGCCGACATCACTTCACCGACCTCCTCTTCTATACCGACCTGCGGGAAGAAGTTCTTGCTGCCCAGCACCCGGCCGCCCCGCACGCTGATCAGGTGCACACAAGCGCCGCCCGGATTGACGAACGCGGCAACCACGTCCACATCGCCTGTGCCGCCGTCCATGCTTTGCTGGTCCTGAACGCGCCGCAGCAGCGCCACCTGATCACGCAACTCGGCCGCGCGCTCGAAATCCAGCGCCATCGCGGCTTTTTCCATCGAGGCGTTCAGCTCATCGCTCAATGCATTACTACGCCCTTCGAGAAACATCACCGAGTGACGCACGTCTTCGGCGTACACCTCAGGCTCCACAAGACCGACGCACGGCCCCTTGCAGCGTTTGATCTGATATTGCAGACAAGGCCGGTTGCGGTTCTTGAAAAAGCTGTCTTCGCACTGGCGCACCTGAAAGGTCTTTTGCAGCAGGCTCAGGCTTTCACGAATGGCACCGGCGCTGGGATACGGCCCGAAATATCGACCCTTGGCCTTCTTTGCACCGCGATGAATGCTCAGCCGTGGGTAGGTACCGTCGGACAGGAATACATACGGGTAGGACTTATCATCACGCAACAGGATGTTGTACGGAGGCCGCCACTCTTTGATGAGGGTCTGTTCCAGCAACAGCGCTTCGGTTTCGTTGTTGGTGATCGTCGTTTCGATCTGGGCGATGCGCGCAACCAGTGCGCCGGTCTTGGGTGCGTGCCCGGTCTTGCGAAAGTAGCTGGCAAGACGTTTCTTGAGGTTCTTGGCCTTGCCGACGTACAGCAGCGTGGCGTCGGCATCGAACATGCGATAAACGCCAGGGCGACCGCTACAGGTCGCGAGAAATGCACTTGGATCGAATGTCTGGGTCATGTTCAGGCGCTGGCATCAACCATGCCGTGACGTACAGCGAGCAAAGCCAGTTCAACATCACTGCTGATCGAAAGCTTTTCAAAGATACGGTAGCGGTAGGTATTGACGGTTTTCGGTGACAGGCACAGCTTGTCCGAGATGGTCTGGACTTTCTGGCAGCCGACAATCATCAGGGCAATCTGGATTTCACGTTCGGACAGCAGATCGAACGGCGAGTTGTTGACCTGCGGCTGAAACGACTTCAACGCAAGTTGCTGGGCAATCTGCGGGCTGATGTAGCGCTGACCGGCGAACACCAGGCGAATGGCCTGAACCATCTCGGCAAGCCCAGCGCCCTTGGTCATGTAACCCGCGGCACCGGCTTGCAACAAGCGGGTCGGGAACGGGTCTTCTTCACAGGCAGTGACTGCCACGACCTTGATATCAGGATGGCTACGCAACATCTTGCGGGTTGCCTCCAGACCGCCAATGCCGGGCATCTTGACATCCATGAGCACCACATCGGGCTTGAGCTCCCGCGCTTTCTTCAGCGATTCCTCACCGGAATCGGCCTGCCCGACAACCTGCAGACCTTCAATGTCGGCCAGCATGCGTGTGATGCCTGTCCGAACAAGGTCATGGCCATCGACAACTAGCACCTTAATCAAGCAGACACCTCGCGCAACGGTCATAACGAATGCCAGTCACCATAACAAAAACGGTGAGTGAGACCTAGCACTGCGAAGTCAGACGCCCGACAACATGACAGAGCGCGTTTCAAAACAGCCGGAAAAACCTCGCTACAGCGAAAGACAGCCTCTACCTGCTCCCGGAGTCAGTGACCCGAAGGAAGCTTTTCCACACCGACAAAGGGTGCAGAAAGTTCGGCGATAGTAGTGGTCAAGCGCCTGATAGCGTCCTGATCTTCCTTCTCCAATACCCGGTAGTTGCCCAGAATCGTTTCCTCGATGACGCTGAGATTGTCGATCGGCACCGGTGTGCGCTTGCCGGTCAGCACGTACAGCACATCTACACCCTTGGCCGCGACAGCAGCCAGATAATCGGCCTTGGGGGCACGGTCACCATTTTCATACTTTCCCTGAGCGTTAGCTTCGACGCCTCCTATTTCACCGAAAGTTCGCTGGGACATGCCCAGACGTTCTCGTTCTTCTCGTAGCCGGCAACCAATTCCATTCATTTGAATGTATAACCTTGTTGAAACTATCCTAACGAATGCTAGAATCCCGCAAAATTGAATCTACTTGAACGGTTTTGAACTATGCCCGGAATACGCACTGCTGCACAAGCCAAGGCCTGGCTGGATCAACAGGGAAAATCCGTTCAGGAATTTGCTCGTGAAAACAGCATTGATCCGGCTACAACCTACCAAGTGCTGGCAGGGCGCAAGAAAGGAAGACGTGGCGAAGCACATAAGGTAGCAGTGCTGCTGGTCATGAAGATCGGGACGATCCCGACGACGGAAACCCTGCAAGAGGAAGTGGAGAGTGAAGACCAGACTGCGTGAGGTGAAGATTGATGCACCCGCATGCAGCGGTTGTTCAACTTGCAAGGTAGCCTGCTTCGGCACCGACTGTCATCAGCCGTTGGGCGGTTACACGTCTGGCCACTCAATGAGCCCCGCTCAATCGCAACGTTTGATAATCCCTGTGATTGAATTTTCCAATTGAACGCACGTCCTTTCCTGAAGTAAGCTGCCAGCCATTCTACGGAGACACGCCATGCTGCAATCCATCCACTCAGTGCTTCAAGCTCTTGCCGGCGTTCCTCGCCTGGAGCGCGCTGCGGCTGTGCGGATCGCATCGGTGAGCACACGTCCGCAGCTCAACACTTATTATGGGTATTGGTTTAGCCACTGGCGCGCCTGATACCCATCCGGCGCCCACTTCAAGGGGACGCCAACCAGAGAATTCTCTACCCCCGGTCGGCTACCCGACCGGGGGTTTTGTTTTTTCAGGGCCCTGTATTTTTTCGACGCTTCATAAAAATCACGCTGCACACCGAGGATTACGACATGAACCACGCCACTTATTACCGCAACGACACTCACTTCACCTGGCGATTTAGCCACCTCCGTTCGGGACAGCCTGCCGCCTCCGTTCGGTCACTGCCAGGTGGCAACTCTGAATGTCCGGCCCATACGGCCCCTTGTCGAACACCCCAGTAGGGTCTGCGCGGACTATCTCCGCCAGCCCAGGAAGCCAGAACATGAATTCGCCCGTTGCCGTAAAATCGTCCGACCTGTCCAGCCATGCCGTCACATTGGCGGACAACAACCCCGCCTCGAAACGCCTGCCCAGCACGCTTGAGCTTAAAATGCGCCTGCCACTCAATGCCACGCTGACCGAACAGGTTGCAGCCCATCGCCGCGCCGTGCGCGCCATTCTCAATGGCGAAGACTCACGACTGCTGGTCATCGTGGGCCCCTGCTCGATCCATGATCCGCAATCCGCGCTGGAATATGCCGAGCGACTCGCCAGCCTAGCCGCAGAAGTCAGCGATCAGATGCTGCTGGTGATGCGTGCCTACGTCGAAAAACCGCGCACCACCGTAGGCTGGAAAGGCCTGGCGTACGACCCCGACCTGGATGGCAGTGACGACATGGCCGGCGGCTTGACGCTGTCGCGGCAGTTGATGCGTGACATGCTTGGCATGGGCCTGCCGATCGCCACCGAAATACTGCAGCCCATGGCCGCCGGCTACTTCGACGACCTGCTCAGTTGGGTCGCCATTGGCGCTCGCACCACCGAATCGCAGATCCACCGGGAAATGGCCAGCGGGCTGCCCATGGCGGTTGGCTTCAAGAACGGCACGGATGGCGGCGTAGCGGTGGCCAGCGACGCAATGCGTTCAGCGGCGCACCCGCATCGTCATTTCGGCATGGACGCTCACGGTCACCCGGCGATCATCGAGACGCAGGGCAATCCGGACACGCACATCGTGCTGCGCGGCGGACACAGCGGCCCCAACTACGATCGCCAGAGCGTTGCTCAGGTGCAGGCCGGCCTGAGCAAAAACGCCATAGCGTCGCGAATCATGGTCGATTGCAGCCACGCCAACAGCGGCAAGGACCCGGCGCGTCAGCCTCACGTGTTCAACGATGTGCTTGAACAGCGCTTGTCCGGCAACCCGTCACTGATTGGCATGATGATCGAGAGCCATCTACACGATGGCTGCCAGGCGCTGGGCGAAACGCTGCAGTACGGGGTGTCGGTTACCGACGGCTGCCTGGGCTGGACAGCGACCGAGCAGTTGTTGCGTGAAGCGGTCGACCGCTTGCGTTACAGATAAACAAGGCGAAGGAACTTTGTCGGGAAATACCGTACTGAATCCGGTACGCTATTTCTTTTTTTCACCGGAGATTGTTTCCCATGCCTAAAGCAACTGCCCGCCACATCCTTGTTTCGAGCGAAGAGAAATGCAACGAACTCAAGACTCAGATCGAAGGCGGCGCTGATTTCGCTGAAGTCGCCAAGGCCAATTCCAGCTGCCCGTCCAGCCGTCAGGGCGGTGATCTGGGTTCGTTCGGTCCAGGCCAGATGGTCAAGGAATTCGACACTGTCGTGTTCAGCGCGCCAGTCAACACCGTTCAGGGTCCGGTAAAGACTCAGTTCGGCTATCACCTGCTGGAAGTGACCAGCCGCCAGGATTGATCCTGCTGCGCTGATCACCAGACGGCTCATCTTCGGATGGGCCGTTTTTGTGTGCGGCCATTGATGCACCTGCGTGCTCGCAGCGGCTTGGCGAAGCGGTCATTTGTCTGTAGAAGATACCGCGACGCAGATACATGATTTCTACCGGGAATTTCGTCATACCTTTATTATCGCCAGTCGCCTTTAACCCTGACATTCGCTTGCGGACGTCAGTCAGGATTCGAGTCATGCGTTTTGTCTGTTCATCATTGCTCGCCTTGACGCTGACCCTGGTCGGCACTGTTCAAACCCTGTCTGCGGCACCGCAACACGCATTGACCGTTTATGGCGAGGCCCCGCGCTATCCCGCCGATTTCAGGCATTTCGACTACGTGAACCCCGACGCCCCCAAGGGTGGCAGCCTGCGTCGTTCGGCCATTGAAATCGGCCAGTTTGATCACCTGATGCCGTTTATCGACAAGGGCATGGGTGTTTCACAAATCAACGGCATGCTCTATGCGCCGCTGGCCACACGCTCGATGGATGAGCCCTATACGGTTTACGGGCTGATCGCCGAGAAGATGGAACGTGGCGCGGACGGCCTTTCACTGCGCTTTTACCTGAACCCGAAGGCACGTTTCGCGGACGGCACACCCATCACTGCCAATGACGTGAAATACACCTACGAACTGCTGATGACCCAGGGCAACCTGCAATACCGCACCCAGTTTGAAGCGGTCAAAGGCCTGGAAGTCGAATCGCCGACGCAGATCCGCTTCGATTTCAAACACAGTGACAGTCGCACCCTGCCCCTCGATCTCGCCTCGCTGCCGGTGTTCCCTGAACACTGGTGGAAAACCCGCGACTTCGCCAGCGGCGCAGGGTTTGAAATACCGCCGGGCAGCGGCCCTTACACCATCAGCCATGTCGACCCGGGCCGAACCATTACCTTCGAGCGCGACCCAAACTGGTGGGGCAAAGACCTTCCGGTCAGCAAAGGCCTGTATAACTTCGATAAATTCAGCATTGAATATTTCGGCGACATCGACGTGGCACGTACGGTTCTCAAGGGCGGCGCCTACGACTACAACCGCGAATTTTCAGCGACCGGTTATTCGATCCGCTACGACGGCCCCGCGCTCAGCGACGGTCGCCTGCAAAAAGCACAACTGGCTACCGGTGCGGTGCAAAGCTCGCAAGGCTTCATATTCAACCTGAGCCGGCCGATGTTTCAGGACCGCCGCGTACGCCAGGCGCTGTCGCTGCTCTGGGATTTCGAGTGGACCAACCGGCAGATGATGCGCAACATGTACATTCGCCAGGACAGCTACTTCTCGAACTCAGAGCTGGCCGCCAGCCAGCTGCCCACTCCCGCCGAGCTGAAGATTCTTGAGCCACTGCGTGGCACAGTTCCCAGAGAGGTGTTCGACACGGTGTTCAAAACGCCGAAGACCGACGGCACCGGCTTGATTCGCGACAAGCAACTGCAAGCCTTGGCGCTGATGAAAGAGGCGGGCTGGACGCCGAAAGGTGATGAATTGGTGAACGCGCAGGGCGAGCCATTCAGTTTCACGTTTCTCAATGCACAGAGCGGTTTCGAGCGGATGCTGCTGCCTTACAAACGTACGCTGGCACAGATCGGTATTCATTTCGATATTCGCCGCATCGACTCTGCGCAATACCTGAACCGTGTCATGGCCCGCGATTACGACATGATTGTCACGGGCTACCCGGTGTCCACCTCGCCCGGGGCCGAGTTGTACAACAGCTTTGGCTCGAAAGTGGCCATGGACCCTGGCTCCAGCAATTACATGGCGCTTCAGGACCCCGCCGTCGACACGCTGATTGCCGGGCTGGTCAAGGCCGACAACAAGCAGACCATGACCGACTACGCACACTGCCTGGACCGGGTGCTGCAATGGAATTACTACTGGATTCCCAACTATTACCCGCCCGGTTCTTCGACAGTCTGGTGGAACCGTTTCGGCATCCCGAAAATCCAGGCCAGCAATAACGAGGCGATTGAAACGTGGTGGGAAATAAGCCCGACGCCGCTGACCAACGAGCAGTTCGCCGAACAGCGCGGCGCCTCGGCCATTGTTTCGGAGATGCGCTGAATGCTCGGTTATATCCTGCGACGCCTGCTGCTGATCATCCCTACCCTGCTGTGCATCCTGCTGGTCAACTTTTTCATCGTCCAGGCCGCGCCGGGCGGTCCTGTTGAACAAGCTATTGCGCGCCTGCAGGGTATCGGCGGTGCAACCGTCGGCGCGGGGGCCACGGAATCGGCCGGCGCTGGACACTCTCGCGCCTCCCGAGGGCTGGACCCGGTGCTGATAAAGCAAATCGAACGTCAATACGGCTTCGATAAACCGCTGCATGAGCGCCTGTGGCTGATGCTGAAAAGCTATGCACGACTGGATTTCGGCAGCAGCTTCTTTCGCGGCGCGACGGTCACCGATCTTATTCTGCAAAAGCTGCCGGTTTCCATCTCGCTGGGGTTGTGGGCGACGCTGTTGACCTACCTGGTATCGATTCCGCTGGGCATTCGCAAGGCGGTCAAACATGGCAGCCAGTTCGATATCTGGAGCAGCACCGCGATCATCATCGGCTACGCCACGCCGGCGTTTCTGTTCGCCATGCTGCTAGTGGTGGTGTTCTGCGGTGGCACGTCGCTGAACTGGTTTCCGGTACGCGGGCTGGTGTCGGACAACTTCGAGCAACTGAGCACGCTGGGCAAGGTCGCCGACTATTTCTGGCACTTGGTGCTACCGGTTTCAGCGCTGGTGATCGGCGGCTTTGCCACACTGACGCTGCTGACCAAGCATTCTTTCCTCAATGAAATCACCCGCCAGTACGTGACCACGGCCCGCGCCAAGGGCATGAGCGAGCGACGTGTGCTGTACGGGCATGTGTTTCGCAACGCCATGCTGCTGGTGGTCTCAGGCATTCCGCAGGCGTTCATCAGCGTATTTTTTGCCGGTTCATTGCTGATCGAGGTGATTTTCTCGCTGGATGGGCTAGGGCGCATGAGTTACGAAGCGGCCGTCTCGCGGGATTACCCGGTGGTATTTGGTTCGTTGTTTATCTTCACCGTGTTTGGCCTGCTGATAAAACTGATCGGTGATGTCTGTTACACGCTGGTTGATCCGCGAATCGACTTCAGCGCGAGGAATGCCTGATGCGCAACCTTTCTCCGTTGGCGCGTCGCCGCCTGGAACGTTTTCGCAGCAATCGCAGGGGTTGGTGGTCGTTGTGGCTGTTCTGCGGGCTGTTCGCCCTGACCTTGGGTGGCGAACTTATCGCCAATGACAAACCGCTGATGGTCAGTTATCAGCACTCGCTCTACTTTCCGGTGTTCAAACGCTACACCGAGCAGCAATTTGGCGGCGAACTGCCCTTCCAGCCGGATTATCGCAGCGACTACGTGCGCCAACTGATCACCAAGGGCGACGGCTGGATGCTGTTTCCACCGGTCCCGTTCAGTGACGATACGCCCAACTACGAACTGACGTCCCCGGCGCCCAGCCCGCCCTCGGCGAGCAACTGGCTGGGCACCGATGATCAGGCGCGCGATGTACTGGCGCGGGTGATCTTCGGTGCGCGCATCTCAATTCTGTTTGCGCTGGTGCTGACCTTCGTCAGCGCATTGATCGGCATCAGTGCCGGCGCGCTGCAGGGCTATTACGGGGGCTGGGTGGACCTGTTCGGCCAACGGCTGCTTGAGGTCTGGTCAGGTTTGCCGGTGCTTTACCTGCTGATCATTCTGTCGGGTTTTGTCGAGCCTGATTTCTGGTGGTTGCTGGGCATCATGGCGCTGTTTTCCTGGCTTACCCTGGTCGATGTGGTGCGCGCCGAGTTCTTGCGCGGCCGTAACCTGGAGTACGTCAAGGCAGCCCGCGCACTTGGTCTGGGAGACAGGAAAGTGATCATGCGCCACATCCTGCCCAATGCCATGAATGCGACGCTGAGCTACCTGCCGTTCATTCTCACCGGTGCCATTTCCACTCTGACCGCGCTGGATTTCCTGGGCTTTGGCATGCCTGCCGGCAGCGCCTCGCTGGGCGAGCTGATCGCTCAGGGCAAACAAAACCTGCAAGCGCCCTGGCTGGGCCTGACGGCGTTCTTTGCCCTCGCGCTGATCCTCACGCTGCTGGTATTCATTGGCGAGGCGCTGCGCGATGCCTTCGACCCGAGGTGCTGACATGGCGGAAAACCTGATCGAAATTCGCGACCTGAGCGTCGCTTTCAACGGGCAGCAAGTGGTCAGCCACCTGAGCCTGGATGTTCGGCGTGGCGAGTGTCTGGCGCTGGTTGGCGAATCCGGCTCCGGCAAGTCCGTCACGGCGCACTCGATCCTGCAACTGCTGCCCCGCAGTGGCACTGCGACTACCGGAAGCATCACTTACCGTGGCCAACAACTGGTGGGCGCTGACGAGCGCACCTTGCGCGAGCTGCGGGGCAACCGCATCGCGATGATCTTTCAGGAACCGATGACGTCGCTGAACCCGTTGCACAGCGTGTCCCGACAGATCGGCGAGACATTGCTGCTGCATCGCGGCATCAGTGGCCGTGAGGCGCAGAAGCGCATCATCGAGCTGCTGGAACTGGTCGGGATTCAACAACCGGAGAAACGCCTCAAAGCCTATCCGCATGAGCTGTCCGGCGGACAACGTCAGCGGGTGATGATTGCCATGGCTCTGGCCTGTGAGCCGGAACTGTTGATAGCCGACGAGCCGACCACCGCGCTGGACGTCACCGTGCAGCGCAAGATTCTCCTGCTGCTCAAAGAGCTGCAGCAGCGCCTGAACATGTCGCTGCTGCTGATCAGTCACGACCTGAATCTGGTGCACAGCGTGGCACAGCGGGTGTGCGTGATGCGCGCAGGCGAGATTGTCGAGCAGGCCGACTGCAAGTCGCTGTTCAAGTCACCCCAACATCCGTACAGCCGCCTGCTGCTGGATGCTGAACCTGCGGGCGAACCGCTGCCACGCGATACGCGGGAAACGGTGCTGCAGGTCGACAACCTGAAAGTCTGGTTCTCCCTGACTGGTGGCGTTCTGCGGCGGCACAAAGAATACCTGAAGGCGGTCGATGACATCAGCCTGAGCATTCAGCGCGGCAAGACGCTGGGCATCGTCGGCGAGTCGGGTTCCGGCAAGTCGACACTGGGTCAGGCAATCCTGCGTCTGCTGGAGTCGCAAGGCAGCATCCGCTTTCGGGGGCAGGCACTGGACGGCCTCAGCCAGAGGCAGATGCGGCCGTGGCGCAAAGAGATGCAAGTGGTCTTTCAGGACCCTTACGGCAGTTTGAGCCCGCGCATGTCAGTGGCACAGATCATTAGTGAAGGGCTGGAGGTACACAGCCAGTTCAACCCCACACAATGCGATGCCGAGGTGATTCGGGCGCTGGAAGAGGTCGGCATCGACCCGCAGTGCCGCCATCGCTACCCGCACGAGTTCTCCGGCGGCCAACGCCAGCGCATCGCCATTGCCCGGGCGCTGGTGTTGAAACCGGCGCTTATTCTGCTCGACGAGCCCACGTCTGCGCTGGACCGCACGGTGCAGAAACAGGTGGTTGCCCTGCTGCGCGACCTCCAGCAGAAGCACGGGCTGACGTACCTGTTCATCAGCCACGACCTGGCAGTCGTCCAGGCCCTGGCCCACGACGTCATCGTGGTCAAGGACGGCAAAGTGGTCGAACGCGGCGCCAGCCACGACGTTTTCAAATCGCCGCAGCATCCGTACACACAGGAATTGCTGGCGGCTGCGCACCCCGAATGATCAGTCCCACAGCGAGGCTTATGCCCTGAGGGCTTGGGACCGGGCGACGCTTCGCTTGTCCGCGATGGGCTGCGAAGCGGTCCTGAAACCGGCCACCCTGGTTGTATCTGGTGCACCGAGGCAGCTGGTTTTGCTGCCGGTTCCCGGCAGTTCGCGGACGAGCGCAGCGTTACCCGATTTACGCCTGCGGCCCCGGCTCGTCATCGTCGACCAGGCCCCACTCGGCGGTGCTGGCTGTGCTGCTGCCGGTCGGTGCCGGGGGCGGCGTGGTCAGGTTAGCCACTCCGTTCTCGCTGTGCAGCTTGAGGCGCAGACGAACGTTGTTTTGCGAATCGGCATTTTTCAACGCTTCTTCCTCGCTGATCGCGCCATCGACGGCCAGGTTGAACAGCGCGGTATCGAACGTCTGCATCCCGAGGCTGCCGGACTTTTCCATGATGCCCTTGAGTTCAGTCAGCTCATTACGCTGGATCAGGTCGCGGATAGTCGGCGTGCCCATCATCACTTCCACCGCCGCGCGCCGTTTTCCATCAGGCGTCTTTACCAGCCGCTGAGACACGAACGCCTTGAGGTTGTTGCCCAGGTCGTGCAACAGCTGCGCACGCCGCTCTTCCGGGAAAAAGTTGATGATTCGGTCCAGCGCCTGGTTGGCGTTATTGGCGTGCAGGGTCGAAATCGCCAAGTGGCCGGTGTCGGCAAATGCCAGCGCGTGCTCCATCGTTTCGCGATCGCGGATCTCGCCGATCAGAATCACATCCGGGGCTTGACGCAGAGTGTTTTTCAGTGCCGCGCGAAAGCTGCGGGTGTCGACGCCGACCTCACGCTGATTGACGATGGATTTCTTGTGCCGATGGATAAATTCGACCGGGTCCTCAATGGTGATGATGTGCCCGCTGGCATTGCGGTTACGGTAATCGATCAGTGCCGCCAGCGAGGTCGATTTACCCGAGCCGGTGGCACCGACAAACAGCACCAGACCGTGTTTTTCCATGATCACGTCAAGCAATACCGGCGGCAGGAAAAGGTCCTCAAAGCGCGGAATGTCCAGCTTGATGTTACGCGCGACAATAGACACTTCGTTGCGCTGCATGAAGATATTGATCCGGAACCGGCCGATGCCCGCCAATGACACCGCGAGGTTCATCTCCAGTTCCCGGACAAACTCGAGCTTCTGCTCCTCGTCCATCAGCCCCTGGGCAACCACCGCCACTTCGCCAGGCTTGAGGGTTTCGCTGCTCAGCGGCTTGAGCACGCCGTTGAACTTGGCACACGGCGGTGCTCCGGTAGAAAGATAAAGGTCAGATCCGTCCTGACTGGCCAGAATCTTCAACAACGCCGGAAAATCCATAATCAATACCGTACAAAATGAAGTGAAAAACGATGGGCCTTAGTGGAGGCACGCGTGCAGCAGGACAACGCTGTCAGCCGTTTGTGACCTGTGCGGGCGTCGGCAGACAAGGACAGGCATAATGGCAGCCTTTTGCGACAGGTGATATTGCGACATGAAAGCCCAAGCCCGCCATATTCTGGTGAAGACCGCCGAAGAGGCCGAACAGCTCAAGCAGCGCATCGCCAAGGGTGAGGCATTCGACGTGCTGGCTAAAAAACATTCTAGCTGCCCGTCGGGCAAACGTGGCGGTGATCTGGGCGAAGTGCGGCCCGGCCAGATGGTCGGCGCTATCGATCAGGTGATCTTCAAAAAGCCGCTACGCGTGGTGCACGGCCCGATCAAAAGCAAATTCGGCTACCACCTGGTGCAGGTCTTCTACCGCGACTGACCACCGCGTCAAAAGCTGAAAAACCCCGAACCGTTTGCGGTTCGAGGTTTTTCGGGCATTGAATAAAACAGTCATTTACTTCGGCGAAATCGCCCCGTCCACCAATACCTGAGCCTCTGCCACCAGGCGCTTGAGGTGATCTTCGCTGACAAAGCTTTCGGCGTAGATTTTGTAGATGTCCTCGGTGCCCGACGGGCGCGCTGCAAACCAGCCGTTTTCGGTCATGACTTTCACGCCGCCGAACGCCTGATCATTGCCCGGCGCATTGCTGAGCACTTTCTGGATCGGCTCGCCGGCCAACTCAGTGGACGTGACCTGCTCCGGCGACAGCTTGCTCAGCAACGCCTTCTGCTGCGGGTTGGCCTTGGCATCGACGCGGGTCGAGAACGGCTCGCCAAGCTCATCGGTCATGGTCTTGTAGATCTGGCTCGGGTCGCGACCGGTGCGCGCGGTCATTTCTGCCGCCAGCAATGCCGGGATCAGGCCGTCCTTGTCGGTGGTCCACACCGAACCATCGCGACGCAGGAACGAAGCACCGGCACTTTCTTCACCGCCGAAGCCCAGCGAACCCTCGAACAGCCCCTGAGCGAAGTACTTGAAGCCGACCGGCACTTCGTACAGGCGTCGGCCCAGACGTGCGGCCACACGGTCAATCATGCCGCTGCTGACCACGGTCTTGCCGACCGCGGCATCAGCGCGCCAGTCAGGGCGGTTCTGAAACAGATAGTCGATGGACACGGCGAGGTAGCTGTTGGGCGTCATCAAACCGCCGGTCGGGGTGACGATACCGTGACGGTCGTGGTCCGGGTCACAGGCAAACGCCACCTGATAACGATCCTTGAGGCCGATCAGGCTCTGCATCGCGTGGCTGGAGGAAGGATCCATACGGATCTGGCCGTCCCAGTCAACGGTCATGAAACGGAACGTGGGGTCGACAAATTTGTTGACCACATCCAGATTCAGGCCGTAATGCTCGCCGATCGCCGACCAGTAATTGACCCCTGCCCCGCCCAGCGGATCGACACCCAGACGCAAACCTGAATCGCGGATGGCGTCCAGATCGATGACGTTCTTCAGGTCAGCGACGTAGCTATTGACGTAGTCATGGCGGTGCGTGGTGTCGGCACGCAAGGCTTTTTCATGGCTGATGCGCGAAACGCCGACGACCTTATCGGCCAGCAGTTCGTTGGCCTTGTTCTCGATCCACTTGGTGATATCGCTGTCGGCCGGGCCGCCGTTGGGCGGGTTGTACTTGAAGCCACCGCTTTGCGGCGGGTTGTGCGACGGGGTAATGACGATGCCGTCAGCCAGCCCGGACGTGCGGCCACGGTTGTAACAGATGATGGCGTGAGACACCGCAGGCGTTGGCGTGTACTCGTCACCTTCGGAGATCATCACCTGCACGCCATTGGCAGCCAGCACTTCAAGCGCGGTGGCAGCGGCTGGCGTGGACAGCGCATGGGTGTCAGCACCCAGAAACAAAGGGCCGTCGATGCCGTTGGCCTTGCGGTACAGACAGATGGCCTGGCTGATAGCCAGCACGTGCCATTCGTTGAAGCCCAGCTCGAACGAGGTGCCGCGATGCCCGGAAGTGCCAAAAGCAACGCGCTGGGTCGGCACTGATGCATCAGGCTGGCCGGTGTAATAAGCGGTGACCAGTCTCGGAATATCTACCAGTAACTGCGCAGGTGCCAGCTTGCCGGCGAAAGGACTGAGACTCATACAACCTCCATGAATACTGAAAAAAGGCTGCCACGGCTAAAACCATGATCAGCGCGGCAGTTTACTGGCAGTTCGACAGCGTTGCTCGGGTATCGATCCCTCAGCCGTCAACGGTTTCAGGCCGCCACCACGCGGGGAACAGTTGCGCCACCTTGCGTTCGGCAAAACGGTCATCGATCAGCATCACCACGCCGCTATCACTCTGGCTGCGAATCACCCGCCCCGCCGCCTGCACGACCTTCTGCACACCGGGGTAAAGGTAGGTGTAATCGTAGCCCGCGCCGAACAGCGCAGCCATGCGTTGCTTGAACTGCTCATTGACCGGGTTGAGCTGCGGCAGCCCCAGGGTGGCAATGAATGCGCCGATCAGACGAGCCCCCGGCAAGTCGATGCCTTCGCCAAAAGCACCGCCCAGCACCGCAAAGCCGATGCCCTGGCTGCTCAGGGTGAAACGTTCGAGAAACGCATGGCGCTCACTTTCGGCCATGCCTCGTGCCTGCTGCCAAAGGGTAATATGCGGATGCGTGCGTGCCATCAGTTCGGCCACCTGTAACAGGTAATCAAAGCTGCTGAAGAACGCCAGATAGTTGCCCGGCCGGGCTGCGAACTGCGTAGCCATCAGTTCGACAATCGGCGCCAGAGACGCCTGCCGATGAGTAAAACGGGTAGAAATGCGGCTGACGATGCGCACGTCCAGTTGATCGTGATGGAACGGCGACTCGACGTCGATCCAGGCCGTATTGGCCGGTAGCCCGAGCAAGTCCGTGTAGTAATGCCGTGGGTTGAGTGTCGCGGAAAACAGCACGGTGCTGCGTGCAGCGCTCAGTCTCGGGCGAATGAAGCGTGCCGGCACCACGTTGCGCAGGCTCAGGCGCGACAGGACGCGCTTGCCACCGGCATCGCGCCGAGTGATATCGAAAATGAAGTGCTCATCGAACAGCTCGGCAATGCGCGCAAAGCCGATGGCTTCCAGATAAAACCCCTGCAACGTGCCATCTACCGCCTGCGGGTGCTCGTTGAAATGGTCACCGATGGTCGAGATGCACAGGTTGAGACTGTTGAGGAATTTGTCCGGTGCCGCCGGGTAAGCCTGATAGGCGCCGGCCTGCACCTTGTGCAGTGCATTCCATTGCCGATCCACGCGCTGCAGGGCTTTTTTCACCGGGTCGGGCGCGTTCTGAATCAACGCTTTCAGTTGACTCTGATCGAGGCTTGCGCTGTACATCTGCCGCGCCCGCTCGACCATGTTGTGCGCTTCATCGACCAGTACCGCCACCCGCCATTGATTGAGCTGGCCAAGGCCAAACAACAGCGCGCTCAAGTCGAAGTAATAGTTGTAGTCGGCGATGACCACATCGGCCCAGCGCGCCAGTTCCTGGCTCAGGTAATACGGACAGACTTGATGCAGCAAAGCGGCCTCGCGCACGCCAGCCTGATTCAGCCAGGGCGACTCCAGTGCCGCCGAGCGTGCGGCAGGCAGACGGTCGTAAAAGCCACGGGCCAGCGGGCAGGAATCTGCGTTGCAGGCTTTGTCCGGATGCTCACAGGCCTTGTCCCGCGCCACCAACTCCAGCACCCGCAGCCTGAGTTCAGGCGCACTGTGCCTGATGACTTCCAGCGCATCCAGCGCCAGCCGCCGCCCCGGCGTCTTGGCGGTCAGGAAGAAAATCTTGTCGAGCTTCTGGACAGGCGCCGCCTTGAGCAACGGAAACAGCGTGCCCACGGTCTTGCCGATGCCGGTCGGTGCCTGGGCCATCAGGCAACAGCCCGTGCTCACCGCCTTGTACACCGACTCGGCAAGCGCTCGCTGGCCGGTACGAAACGAGGCATGGGGGAATTTCAGGCTGCCCAGCGTCTGGTGCAACACCTGAGTGTGCGCCAGCTCCTGCCGCGCCCAGCAGAGGAATATCGTGCACTGCTGCTCGAAAAACCGTCGCAGGGTCGCAGCGCTGAACGGCTCACGAATCAGGGTTTCCTGCTCGCTGACAATGTTGAAATACACCAGCGCCAGCGTCACTTCTTCAAGTTGCAGACGCTGGCAGAGCAGCCAGCCGTACACCTTCACCTGCGCCCAATGCAACTGACGGTGGTTGGCGGGCATGGCGTCCAGCTCGCCGCGATAGGTTTTCACTTCTTCCAACTGGTTGCGGCCTGCGTCGTAGCCGTCTGCCCTGCCCCTCACCGTCAGCTCATGGTAATCGCCGCTCAGCGCCAGCTCGGCCTGATAATCGGCACCACGACGCGACGCGACTGTGCGATGCCCGGCAATCCCTTCCTGCGCCGTTGGCGATGGCGTGAAACGCAGATCGAGATCACCCACCTTGGCCGTGAACTCGCACAAAGCGCGCACTGCCACTGCATAACGTGCAGGCGGATCGCTGACCATTGCTGGCGCTGGATCGGGATGGACGGGGGCAATTGGGGTCACTGCGCTGGAGGGCCGTTGGTTGTGGATACTGGACGGGCGTACAGTTAACAGCCTTGGATCACGTCTGGCAAACACAAATGGATCGACGGCCCACCCTGCCAGCGCTCAAGGCTGACGTGCCAGGTGTAATGCCTGCGCCAGTGCGCTCAACAGTTCGCCCGGATCGCGACTCCAGTCAATCGCGTAGCTGATCCATAGATGTTGCCCATAGAGGCTCTCCAGGCTGAACAGCTCACCGGGCGTGATGACAATGCGCTTGGCCAGCAGCCTGTTGAAGACCTGGCGCATGTCCACCGGATACACGCTTCGGGCCCAGATCCCGCAGCCACCCTCGGGCACCTCGTAGCGCAACAATCCGTCCGTGTGCTCATCCAGGTGCTGCATCATCAATTGCAGGTGTCTAGCCAGCGCCTCTCGTAACTGAGCCAAGTGCTTGTCCAAACGGCCGCTGCTGCACAACCGGGCGATGGCTCGCTGACGAGTGGGCGGCAGTTCAAAGGCGCGCAGCAGGAAATACGCCTGCCACCGCGCGTCGAGGTTCTTGCACAGCAGATAACCGTAAGGGGCTTCAGGCCCAAGGCATTTTTCGAACGTACCGATGATGATCAGACGCTGCGGGTCAATCAAGTGACGCAGGCAGATTTGATCGGCGGCAAACTGCAAGGCACCGTGGCTGTCGTTTTCCAGCACCCAGACCTGATGTCGGTCAAGCACTTCGGCCACTGCCCGGCTATTGCACAACAGTCGCACACTGCCTCGCACTGAGTTGAACATTGAAGGCAATACAACAAGGCCGACGTTATTTTCCAGCAACAGCCGTTCAAGTTGTATTGGATCAAGGCTGCCGGTCTCGTCCAGTGGTAATTCGATGACCCGAATATCGAATGACCGCAGCAACCTCAGCAAGCCCCAGGCGCAAGGCGACTCGACCAGTACCGCACCGCCGCGCAACCCCAGGGTTTCGATAACGGCCTTGAATGCGCCATGTACGTCAGGGGCGACATGAACATTGTCGGCGTGCCAACAATGCTCGGCACCGCGGGTGTAACGGGCTGCCAGCGCGATGCGCAATTGCAGTTCGCCGAAAGGCTGGAAATCAGCTTGCCGAGGGCGCGGATAATTCCGAACCAGTTCGTGCTCCATCGCCAGCAGCGGACTTTCCTGCGCCTGCAACAGCGTCGGCGCATCGCTGCTCAACAACGACATGCCAGAACGTCGAGCGTAGTAATGGTGCATCTGTAAAAGATCGCCGTCGCTGTCAAAGCGTGCCCGCACTTCAATAGCTGCGCTGCGCGGTGCCGAGTAATAACCCGACTTGGCAACGGAATAAATGCGCCCCTCTTTTTCCAGCAGCGAATAGGCACTTTGTACCGTGGATATCGATACACGCAGGCGCTGGGCCAGATGACGCAGCGACGGCATCTTGAGCGCCGACTCGCCCTGCCCCTGATCAACCAACTGCACAAGGTAGCGATAGACCGCCTGATAGGCGAAATCGGCGTTGTTTTTCATGTTCAGCGCCCGGAGAGCACGTGCGCCACCGCCTGACCGGTCATCGGATCTACGCTCATGACCCGGCGTTTGTCAGGGTCCGCGGCGCGAATTCTGGCGATGATTGAGTGCTCGTCGTCGAAATCCACACGTTGCTTGCGGTAGAGGTTCTGCAGTTCCCTGAGGCTCAAGCCACTGATTTCCACCAGCCACTGCACGACCTGATCAGGCGCCGTCGAGCCTGACAGCACCTTGTGCAGATCCGGCAGCGCTACCAGCATGCCGGAATGACAGCGGCGCAGAAAATCTTCCAGGCCGTCGCCCTGGTTCACGAAAGGTGAGAACAGCAGGCAGACCAACTGTGTTTCATTCAGGCCAAAACCGTCCTGAGCGAAGCTTGCGGCCAGTTCGCGACGCGTATCGATACGCGCCCGACCGGCATAGGCGCCGAGTGCCTGGTCAATCAGCCGCGGCGGCATCTGCTTTCTGCGCATCAGTGACGTGGCCAGTTCCAGGTACTCGGCTATTCCGTCAGTATAACTGCGCCCTTGCAGATACTCTGCGGTCAGGCCGCGCATATGGGCCATCAGCACCGGGTTGGCGCAATCGGACTCGCTGAAGCTGAACGCCAGATCGTCGAAGCGAAAATCCAGAAACTCGGTGAGCAGGTTCCAGTGCTCGTCCGCCGTGCAACTAATGAGGTCGGCAATGCTGATAAAAGCGGGCGCGGTGGCTTTGTCAGGGCAAGTAATGGGTCGCATAACACGTGGGACGTCATCGCCCTCCCCATACAGTTCGTTGTAGTAGGCCTGGCCGATCGTGTCGATCACCTTGAGCACCCCGTTCAGGGTCTGGTTGCCCCAGCGACCCGAGTGCTGCCCGGTACGCTGGGCCAGGCGCATGATCCAGGTGATGTACTGTCTCTGCTCCTTTCTCGAGTCGCCGCTGACCACTGCATCGACACCGTTACCCCAACTCAGGGCCCGGCCGAGAAACTCCGCCAGCCCGAGGTAGCAGGTATTGCAAAATGTCGTGCGTGCGTCTCCAGCGGACAGATGGCCACCGAGCAGCACATCCAGGCGGTTCTGCTCACGGCCTGCGCTGGAAAAAGGCAGGTCCGGCTCGAAAGCCTGGGTGTACTGGTTGTCGATGACCAGCATTTCGACGCGAGGGTCGTCATACAGAAACAACGCTGAATAGGTGCGGTTGATGTTGCCCATCACCGCCGGCGTCATACCCGCGTGACGCCGATTGGCGACCCGCAAATTGAACGTGCCGGGCGATCGACAGGCAATGCTCAACTGCGCAGCCCTCAAAAACGCCAGCGTATAGGCACTGTCCTTGCCGCCGCCAAACGCCACCAGCACTTTGAAGCCGGATATTCGCTCGATCCCTCCAGCGGCGACAATCAACCGCTGAATCAGCAACTGCAATGCCGTGCGCTCAGCACGGCTGAAATACCCCAACAAACGCTGCAGCACTTGTTGGTAGACGTAATTCATTGCCTGTTCGTGAATAGAACTCATTGTAGGTCACCTGCCTGTTGAACAAGACACGGCAACGTACGGGCACAGCATCGAACATCAGCCTGACAATCAAATGTGTAGTCGAGCATGACTCATTCCCTGAGTAGTAATTACCGACGCATTATCAGTATCTGCAAAACAATTACAATAGACAGTTTGCTTTTGAAAACTGCGTATTCCACCAGAAAACTAAACTTAATTTAAACGTACCGTTTAATCATGCCTTTATCCCTATCAAGGCAGTAACGTTTCTCGACGCATTCACTTCCAGACTTGCAGACAGGCCAATAAAGGTTCTCCAGCGCCCCACCTTATTCGCACCCCATCGCGTTTTCGTCATAACCCGTAGGAAACGCCAACTTTGCACTTGTATTACTGACAGAGCCGATAAACTTAAATAAACCGTAAGTCGCACATGAAAAACCCATACGACGGTGCGCACTTCTGAAATGTCGGCCCGTTATTTTCAGTCGTTTTGAAATAATCGATCAACAGCAGTTTTTGGCAGCGAAACGCAAAAAGCCTTCCGTAGGGAAGGCTTTCGAGACAGCAACCGCAGGTGTGAGAAAGCGCTGAATCAGACGGGCTCGATTTCCAGCACCGCACGCCCGCCGATCGGACAGACATCCATGTAACGGTGCGCCTGCACCACTTGATCGAACGGGAAGCTGCGCGTCTGCAACGGCTTCAGGATATTGTCGGCGGTCATCTGGTTGATATCCCGCAACGCACGCTGCAACGCCTGCTGATCCTGAGTGATGCCCAATTCCGGCTTGCCGGTGAAGTTGCCCAGGCAGTGCACGTAAAACTGGATGTTCTTCTGGAAGGCTGCGCAGGCCGGGAACGGCGTCTGATTGCCGCCTTGCAGGCCATACAGCACCAGACTGCCGCGTGGCGCGAGCACATCACCCATAATCGACATCTGCGGGCCACCGAGGCCATCGAAAACCGCATCGACGCCGCGATTGTCGGTGTACTTGTTGATCGCCATCAGCAAGTCCTGCTCCTCGGTGACCACCACCTTGTCGGCACCCAGCGAAAGCAGGTACTCACGCGCATCTTCGGTCTTGGTCGCAGCGATGACACGAACACCCAGCGCCTTACCCAACTGCACGAACGCAGGACCGGAACAATGGCTGGCGTCGGTGACCAACACCGTCTGGCCAGCCTTGATGCGCGCCAGATCGACGTAGGCAAAGTACGCCACCAGATACGGCGTGTAATGCACACTGGCTTCGACAGGCGTCAGCACATCCGGGTAGCGGGTCAGCGCCAGGCGCGGCATGACGATGCATTCGCCATAAACCGGATGCTGATTGGCATCGGCCGCGGGAAAGCTGGCGACCTTGTCACCCACCTGCAGATCATCGACCCCGTCGCCCAGCGCAGTGACCACGCCAGCCATCTCGTAACCCAGCCCGGCAGGCAGCCGCGCCTGGGTAGAGGCGAGGTTTTGCCGCCATAGAACGTCGTACCAGCTGACACCGATAGCCTGGACGCGAACCTGCACCTCGCCGGGTGCAGGCGACGCGACGGGCTGCTCTTCAAGCTTGAGCACCTCGGCCGGGCCGAACTGGTGAAAACGGATCGTGCGGGACATTTAGAACCTCGCCTGGTAAACCTTGATGCCACAAACTTTATCCGGGCATTGCCGGGAACACTATCGGTGGCTATTGATAGTCGACATGCCTGTCATCGATTGTGTCCTGTGAGCTACATGTCGCGGCCAGACAGCGTCTGGACGCCACTATGCATAATGGCCGCCATTGTTCGCATGTCGACCAGACATTGCAAGCCATGTGGACATTCCGCGCCCATGCCATTAATTTTCCCTGCGCCGGACCCGCATTTGCTCGTACTATCGCACCCTGCTCACGTCCTCAACCGACAAATGGCCCGAGATATTCCGCATGAATCGTAACGACCTGCGTCGCGTCGACCTCAATCTGCTCATCGTTTTCGAAACCCTGATGCATGAGCGCAGCGTCACGCGTGCGGCGGAAAAGCTGTTTCTTGGCCAGCCAGCCATCAGCGCCGCGCTTTCTCGCCTGCGTGGACTGTTCGACGATCCGTTGTTCGTGCGTACCGGCCGCAGCATGGAGCCAACCGCCCGCGCCACAGAAATCTTCGCCCTGCTCTCCCCGGCGCTGGACTCCATTTCGACTGCCGTCAGCCGGGCCTCAGAGTTCGACCCGGCCACCAGCACCTCGGTATTCCGCATCGGTTTGTCGGACGACGTCGAGTTCGCCCTGCTGCCCACCCTGCTCAAGCGCCTGCGCTCCGAAGCACCGGGGATCGTGCTGGTCGTCAGGCGGGTCAACTACATCCTGATGCCACCACTGCTGGCCTCGGGAGAGATTTCGGTCGGCGTCAGCTACACCCAGGACCTGCCCGCCAACGCCAAGCGCAAGGTATTGCGCAGAAGCAAGCCACAATTGTTGCGTGCCGACTCGATACCCGGCCCCCTGAGCCTCGACGACTTCTGCGCCCGCCCCCACGCCTTGGTGTCATTTGCCGGCGACCTGAGCGGGTTTATTGACGAGCACCTGGAAAAACTCGAGCGCAAACGCCACGTCGTCCTCGCCGTACCGCAGTTCAACGGCTTGGCCACGCTGCTGACCGGCACCGACATCATCGCCACCGTGCCTGATTATGCTGCGCAAGTGCTGACGGCGGCGGGCGGCGTTCGGTCTGAAGACCTGCCGATCGAGACGCGCACGTTTGAATTGCACATGGCCTGGAGGGGGGCGCAGGATAATGATCCGGGGGAGCGGTGGTTGAGGTCGCGGATTCAGATGTTTTTTGGCGATCCGGATAGTCTTTAGGAGTATCCGGACAGGTTATTTATCTGATCATTTCTGCCTTTTCATAGACTATGGAGATCCAACCACTTCCAGTGGATTGCCACATTCGGGGGCACATCTGAGGGCATGCTTGGGATGGTTTGAAAAGGATGCCCTCAGCCTGAGGCTCAACAGCACACTCCTAGAAACACTCGCATGCAGCTGTTACCAAATCGCCGCCGAGCGCTACGCAAGGAGTACATTTTACCCCTGCGATAGTTGCCATACGTTCCGCTTGTGACGTGCCGCCCCGAGCGAAGCAGCCTGCGCTCTCCGCCCGCGCTCACCATATTTGCAGATACCCACCCCAGCCTGCCATGTGCGCTCGGCGGCAACCGCCAAACCAGGTTATCAGGATCTGAGTTCGGTGGTGTTAATCACTGCAGTAGTCACCGGTTTTGTTGCTATCGCTATGCCCAATCCATCGCCAAAGAGTTGTTGTAGCGTGTCCTCGTCCATAGTCCCTGCATCTAGGTGCCGAATTGCTTCAGCCATCACTGCTGACTTAGCGAGAATTAGGTAGCCCATCGATCTCTCGGCCATCCCATGCTTCGTAGAGCTGTCCTCAACGATAGCCAGCTTCAAGGCATCAATTACAAGAGATGGCAACTCGAGCGGCCCCTCAACCGCCATTTTGATCCCTCGGTTGAGCAAGTTCAAAATCCGCTGCCCCTGCTCATCAATGATCATTCGAACGTGGTGGAGGCGCTCAGCGGTATTCATCTCTTGCGCTGCCAACAGTCGCGGAAGTAAGTCTTCGCCAAGGCGAGCCATATGTATATCGCGGTGCTCACGCAAGATCTCTGTTACAGGATTGGGCTTTTCCTGGTTTACCATTTGCTGCAGGTACTTTCGGCCGTCCTCTCGTGGTGGGACGTTCAACGGCGAGCCGCCAGGTATTTCAAGCACATCCTTATTGAGCCCAGGCCGCTGCGCTAATGGATCTATCAAGATTGTAATGCGCTTTTCGGCACCTTGAGGTAATACGCCTAGATCTACGGCAAGGCAGAGGTGTTTGAAGAGCGTGATGAGGCCAGTAGCCTTTCCCGTTGCTCCCGATATCTCAATCACGACTGAATGAACGTGTGGGAACGAGCTATCGGAAGGCACCGTAACGCGGGATGGATCTACCCACCAAACCCGATCACCTATCAACTCTTCGCCGAGGATGCATTTTTTGATTGAGGACAGTGCACCAAGACGCGACACATCTGGAAAGTAATGCGATAGGAGAGTGAGCGCCACGTAGGCCAAAGCACATCGAAACTCATCGGAACCAAACTCTAAGCGCTGGTTCATCCCCGTCGGGAAATACTCAGTCCGAGACTCACCCGTGACGGCAGATAGGAATTCAAAGCCTTTCTTCTTCTGCTCCGTGATCCACCTATCTCGCTGAGGGATAGAGGCAAATGCCAAGACAGCTTCCTTGCCCAAAATCTCTGGAGTCTGACTCAAAGGAGGTGGTGGAGCGACCTCGATGTCGTCATGTAGCGCCTGGAACCGCTGCCCATTTGGCTGAGCTATCTGATGTGGCTGAGGGGCATCGTAGTGATCGGATCGAACCCCTAGCGAGGCGTTGAAATAGCTCAGCGCCTTCATCAACTCCTTTACGTGGTGGCCGAGACCTTCGTTGTGGTCTTCGCAGTAAATCCCTTTGTTCTTCCTCCGTCCTCCGAATGCGGCGGGGAACACGTGCTCCCGCGATCCCGCCGGGTTGCCGCACATAATGCAGTCCAGTGCCATAGCTACGTATCTCATGTGGTTACGTACAGCGAAACTATACGAATTTCACCTAGGAATCTATTTGCAACAAGTAGATTTTCGACCTGCTGACCACGCCTTGTTGGAAGTCATCGGCAGGCGCTGAAGCGGCAGACAGCAGACAGCAGACAGTAATGTGCAGCATTTGCACATTGCTGAGCTGATTACTCAAGATCGCATTCGGCTGCCAATGCAGAAGGCTAGTGAGATCGAGCCGTTAGCTGTTGCCGCATACATGGATGCCGGGCTGAGCTGCGCAAGACGTATTTACCGTACGCTTACCAATGAAATAGACCGGCATCGCATTTTTCTCGATAGAGGTGAGTCGGCACAAAGCGGCCGAATAAATCCGCTGGCTCGCCCTACTGAACCTAAGGGTTTATCTTGCGAGTGACATCAAGCTTACGATGCATCAGCGATACCATCGTCAGAATGTCGAGCGCGTCTTGCTCGGACATAGGCCAATCTATCTTTGTCGCATGCGCCAAAGGATTCCGGACGGCGCCGAACAGTCCGATTAGCAGATTCGCGAATCCCTTCTGCTCACTTTTCTCAGACTCGGTGGCCAAGGGCCCCACCGCAAGCACTGGGCTTTGCCCCAGGAAAGCCTTTGTCACCAAGTCGGCGCCATCACCATTCAAGCCCGACAGACTTCGGACTCGTGCCGCAATCCCCTTTGTAGCCTCAAATACGGCGTGGAAGTAATTTTCGCTCAACAGTTCTGCCCGGCAATATTTCACAACCTCCTCATGCACTGCTCGGGCTTCTAACGCAGCTTTGAGCCGACCTACACGGGCACGGGCCACATCCAGAGTGGTTGCCTTGTCCGCACGCCCGACCTTTCCATAATCGCGCACATAGAATCCCGAGAATGCTAGGACAACATTGAGCTCATCCCTGCGCCAATTAAAGGCCTCACGATCTCGGGCGTAGCTCACAGGATTCATAGCGCTGTTGATGAAAAGGATGAGATGGTTTCCGACCTGATGCTGGTTTTGCATTTGTGCCAAAGCGTTGAACAAGCGCTTCCACTTGGTGTTGTTGGCGTCGGCGTCTGGAACGCGAATGTCTTGGAGAAGATATCCAATTTGAGTGCCGCTCAAGCCACGTTCCGTATCAGCGAGAACACGACATGCTGCTTCTAGGTGTTGCGAACTAAAAGGTTGGATGCGGGTACTCAAAGCCAATCTCCATCGATAAACACTAGACTGCCGCTCAAGCAGCTGGAAAAATAGCCCATAGGCCAATGTGTGGGATGAGAGAGCGCACGAGGTGCTAGCCCTCAATATCCGATCTGAGGTTTTCCTCCAGATGCTCAACTCTGGATGTGCCCGGGATTGGGAACATGACCGGCGAGTAATTCAGAAGCCATTTCAAGGCATGGGCTGCCGAAGCGGACTGGTTTCGTACCTCACCGGATGAAAAATACCTTCCGGCGCTCAGAGGCGCGTAGGGAATGAACGCTATTTCGTTCTGCTCACACCAGCGGATCACATCCTCGGACTGGTAATCCAGGATACTAAATTGATTCTGAACCGCGACGATGGGTGCAATCGTAATCGCCTGCGTGAGTTGAAGAATATCGACTTTCGACAAGCCTAGGCATTTGATCTTCCCTTCTTGACGCATCTTCTCAAGCTCCCCGACCTGGTCAGCCAAAGGGACATTTGGATCGACACGGTGCAAGTAATACAGATCTATCGCTTCGACGTTGAGCTGCCTGAGGCTCATCTCAACGCACTGGCGCAAATACGCTGGAACGCCACACGGCGTCCACTTGCCAGGGCCTTGGCGGGTGAAGCCACCCTTAGTCGCAATGATCAGGTCGTCGGCATAGGGAAATAACGCTTTACGAATTAGCTCCTCGGCCACATTTGGCCCATAGGCGTCAGCGGTATCGATGTGTTGCACGCCCAACTCCACCGCTTTACGCAGGAGCTGAACAGCATCAGCTTCTGAAGCTGGTGGGCCCCAGATGCCCGGCCCCGTGAGCCTCATGGTGCCAAACCCGAGGCGCCTAACCTGCTTCCCTGCCAAGAGTCCCGTACGGGCGGCGGTCATAAGTGCTCCAATTTTCGAAGGATTTGAGTGTGTAAGCTATCGAGAAGAGCATCCCGTACATCAGGAACAAGCATCTGATGCTGGATCCCGAAGTCGCTCAAAATCTGGTGCAAATGGCTGTCGACGGACGCCCTGAAAGGCAAGTTGGTATCACGTCCTGGGCCGAGAGCAATGGAGCTATCAAGCCTGGTCGCAACGATCGTCGTGTAGCCAGGAAGCTGGCTGGTGATTAATGACTTGACCGCATCTACCTGGTGCATCGGTGCAGGTTTACCTCGATGCTCGACTGCGGCATTCCAATACGCCACGGCATCGATGATCGGTCGATCAACCAATATCACCTCGGCAGAGTCAGCCGCTGTTCGTTGCGCCTCGAGCGTACGGTCGATAAACCACATCGTGGAGTCGTAGGTATGCTGAGTGAGCAGCGGGATACCTTGCTGTACCGCAAGCTTCCCGAAAGATGGAATGGTTGCAACGCAGATGCCTTTGCACTCAAGTGAAACTTTGAGCGCTTCACAGAAGGTGGATTTTCCCGTGGAGTGCGTTCCAGTGACACCTAAAAAAACAGGCTTCACCATAGGCTTCCTTGCTCCGGGGGAGGCGATTGCTCGTCAGGTTGCGTTTTGAGCTGCGCAATTTTGCAGATTTCCTGCCAAGTGCTGGCAGATGACTTTTCGATGAGATGATCAAGCAATAAGGCCGTCGCATAAGCATCATCATCTGCCCGGTGGAGCTGGTCGGCGACCTTATCGCGCAGCCCTGCGTCAATGAGCAATGACTCAAGCCGATGGCTTTTGGCGTTAGGGTAAACGTGACGAGCAAGTTTCAACGTGTCGATGACCCCCACCGGCGACCATTCGGGCAAGTGACGCTTCATCACGCCATAGTCGACCGACGCATTGTGCGCGACGAACCATCGGTTCTGCAGGTGCTGCTCGACGTCGTCCATGATCTCAGCCCAGGATGGGCAACTTTCCAGCTCCGCATTTTTAATACCGTGGATTCGCTGGGCCTGCCAAGTGATCCGGTTGATGGGTTTGATTAACCAAGACAAAAGTTCGCGGTTTTCCATCGGTGGAAATGAGGCGATTCCCACTTCGACCAAGTCGGGTGGCGTATGTCCATTGCCCTCAACGTCTACGATGATGATTGGTTCAGAGGGCCAAGCGAAGTCTGTTTTCAGCATCAGAGATTCCTTGTTGCCTCGGCGCGGCCATGGCGCGCGTAGTGGTGGGGCTTGTCAGCGTCGTGCACCTGATAGCCTAGGGAGTGCTGTAAATAGTAACGACGCTGTTCGTCCAGACCACGAACGACAATCGCACGGTCATTCACCTGCGGGGCTTCCACAGCACCCAGTTCGTGGCACATTCGATTGAGAATCTGCTGATCTGGCTTCTTCCATGCCGCCTTGCATATGGAAAATTGCGAGCTGGGGCAGGTATCGCACAGTTCGGTGATGCCGAAGTGTCCGTTGTAATCTGGTTGCGCATGCGCAAAGGCAACTCCGCAAGAGGTTTTGTGGAAGATCGGTGTCACCTGATTCTGCTCCCCGTACAACCTCAATAGCCTCTGCTCATCTTCCAGTGGCAGGAGCTTTCTCCTGGCCGTCATTTTGTATGGCTCGGGGATTCCTTGGCTCTGGTAAAACTCGGCTATCTCCTTTCGATAGAACAGCCCGCTAAATACGGTCGCGTGGGCATATTTGGCGAGCTCCGCGGCCTTTGCAATGAGTTCTGACGAGTCGTTTAACCCAGGAACGATCGGGCGCCAATACAACACCACTTTGTAGTATTTGGCATGGCGGAACAGCATCTTCAGGCTGTTGGTGGCGATCGAAGACTTGATGGGTTCGATCTTCGGATCAGCAATTCCTGAGTAGGTAACCAGCACTGTTAGCTTGATATTTCTGAGCGTATTGAAGCGCTCGCAATCGTTCTGAGATACACGCCATCGAGTGATCACAAGCACATTATTGGTTAGCCCAGCCTCATCAAGCATACGCAGCAAATTGTGGGTATGACTTTTGACCTCGGGGAGCATCGGGTCGGTGGCCCGGTTGAACAACTGAATAGGTGTGATATGAGGCTGGAAATACGTGTGATTGATAAATCGCTGGAAGGCTTCTTCATCGCTCATCAGCGCCTGCGGCGTGCGCTGATCGAAATTTCCATAAAGGTGACGAACGCAGTAGCTGCAGTCGAGTGGACAGCCAATGATGTGATTCAAACTGAGCCCGCTTTTGCGGTACCCGACTGGATCTACAAGACTCGGGTTCGCGTTTTGTAACTGCGTCGAGTTGATGATTCTGACCTGGGATCTCACTGCGATTCTCCTTGCTTGTCATCGGATTATCAGATGGAGTGAGCGCCCATTTAGGGTGCCTACCCTCCCATCCTTGGTAGGTAACAATAATGGCCAGATGATAGCTTGATTTCTGAGCTCGCGGGCAAGCCTAGCTCGTATGGCTGAGCCAATAGTTTCGCTGCCCGCAGCATTCCACGTTCAAGTTCCATCAGGATGTGATCAAAAACAATTGCGAAGCCGGCCAAAACACACTATGTTGCGTTCAGGCAAATCAAAAAACACCACATAGTGTGGTTATTGCTTGATGCGCCCGCTGTCTACCGATGTATTTTCGTAAGATCCTTAACGCATGAAGGAGATTTCGTATGACAGATCGTCGCCCTATCAACAAAGACGTCAACGTTCCTAAACCAGGCGGTGGTGAGCAGCCGCGTTCTCGCAATCAAGATGGACAGATTCGAGATAAACGGAGTGATGCGGGCAAACCCCGCAATTGACGTGTAACAAATTCAGCAGAGGGCGCACACCCCTCTGCTGATTTTTGACGTCCTACAAAATCACGCGATTTTCGCGTCTTTTCACTACTGATACCTCCGAGCACCGGTCGCATCACCTCGGCTGTGTAACGCGGGAGAGGTATCTTGAAGCTACCATCGGGGTCGTCCAGGATTAGGCTGTAAATGACCTCAGAAATCTGGCAGATTTTAGATCCCTTCAATCGGTCATATTCATACTGCTTTTCCTCCTCAGCTATCCGCACGATGGCAGACGGAATCCAGTTACCGGCGTGGGTGGCCCCCTTAAAAACTCCTTTCTCAAACGATTTATCCGCTTGTTTAACAGCCTTCCAGATAATGCTAAATATGTTGCTGTAGTGGTCTAATGATTCCGGACACTCATTTAGGCGAGAATATCGCCAGATAGAGGTGCCTGATGACCAAACAAAATCGTTCCTTTGCCAATGAATTCAAACACGTGGCAGCAGGCCTAGAAGTGCAATTGATGCTGAAAAGCGAGGCTTATCCCCTCAACGCTCTGGTCCCGAGCGAAACTCATCGGCACTTAACCCAAACCGATTCATCTTGTTATACAGCCCGCCCCGGGACACGTTCAGCTGTTTGGCGGCCAGCCGGATATTACCGTGGGTCGCCTTGAGTGTGGTGATGATTGCGTTCATTTCATGCGTTCCGAGGTCTGGTGCAGCCTGGAGTTCAGGCATGCGCCCTGGCACCGAAGGCCGCAGTCTTTGCTTGATTTCGAGCGGCAGATCTGTGGTCTGGAGGCGCTCGGTCAGGGCCAGGTTGGTCGCCCGCTCGATGATATTTTCCAGCTCTCGAACATTGCCGGGCCAGTGATAGGCACACAGAATATCCAGCGCCTCCGGCGATATACCCTGCACCGACTTACGCAGCGAACGTGCGCAACGATCGAGAAAATGCTGTGCCAGTACCGGCACATCTTCGCGGCGCATTCTCAGCGGTGGAACCGTCAAGTTCAGTACATTGAGCCGGTAGTAAAGATCCTCACGAAACGCGCCATCCACCACCGCCTGGCTCAGGTTGCGGTGGGTCGCCGCGATGATGCGGACATTCACTTGCCGGGATTGCTTTGCCCCCACCCGTGTCACTTCGCCTTCTTGCAAGACGCGCAAAAGGCTGACCTGGGCATCAAAAGACATGTCACCGATTTCGTCGAGAAAGATCGTACCGCCATCGGCCAATTCAAACTTGCCGGCCGAGCCGCCACGCGCCGATCCGGTGAACGCGCCTTCGACATGACCAAACAATTCACTCTGCACCAGATCTCGCGGAATGGCCCCGCAGTTGACGGCTACGAATGGCCCGTTGCAACGTTCACTGGCGTTATGGATGGCTTGGGCGAATAACTCCTTGCCGGTGCCGCTTTCGCCCAGAATCAATGTGGTTGAATCACTGCGACTGGCTATGCGCCCCAGGTGCAACGCATCCTGAATAGCGCGGGAGCTGCCCTGAATGGTGTCAAAGGTGTAGCTGGCCTGGGAGCCGACGATCCGCCGGGTAATTTCCCGTATACGGCGGTTCTCGCGCAGCGAAACAATGCGCCCGCCCTGCCCCAGTGAACACACCGAGACCAGGCATGCCAGGTGACTGCGGTCATGCAGCTCAAACGTGCAATCCAGGTCCCGCAGGCCGTCCCCGCCGCGCAGCAGAATCTCATCGGTCAGTTCGCTCCGGCCCAGACGCTGGAACGGGCTGCCCAACAAGTCGCGGCCCACGCGAAACAATTGTCGGGCATAACGATTGAGAGCCTTGATACAGCCGCGCTCATCCAGCACCACCAGCCCTTCGTTGAGCACTTCAAGCACGGTTTGCTGCTCTTCCAGCAACGCCTGCAACGCCATATGCCGCGAAACCGCTTCGGCAGCAGCCTGCACAGTGCCCAACGTGTGGAAATGAAACCAGCCGGGTTCGGCGGTCAGGGTCAACATGGCCAGCGTCCGGCCTTGGGCATCGCGGATCGGTGCTGCAGCGCAATGCATGCGCCGCCGACGCAGGTCGTTGCCGAAGTTTTCCTCGGCTAGCACATACAACAATCTGTCTTCGGCCAACGCCAGGCCGGTGCAGTTGGTGCCTTGGACGGACTCCAGCAAGCGACTGCCAACAGGCGTGAGGTCGAGCCCACAAAAATACAACGTTGTGCCTGCGGCATCGGTCAGGTTGATATGGCCCCTGGGGTTGTACGCCAGTAAGCCACGCATGACCTCTGCCGCTGCAGCAATCAACACTCGATTGGCTGCCAGGGTTGCCTCCAGATCAGCGGGAGTAACAAAGCGGTATTCCCCGTCTTTAGGGTCCAGCCCTGCACTGACGCTGCGGTGCCAGGAGTCCCAAATCACCTGTCGCACCCCAACAGGTTGTTCGGTGCATCCGCTCAGGCAAGCCAGCCAGGCGTTCTCCAGCGCTGCAATCGGCCCTTCGCTCAGCGAGGTCGGGTCTAGCGCAGTGAGGTAATCAAGGTCTTGTACGCTGAAAGCCATTGGCTGCGGGGTCATGTGCTACCCATATGTTCATACTTTTGACATGTCATTATAGGCATGTCATCAGAATGAACACTTATTTCAGACTTATTTTATTATTCCCTTAATTATCAATGGTTTGAATATTGGCACAGGCTTTGCTCTTTCCCTTGCAACATTAGTAACGCTTCTACTGAACAACAATAAAAAGGAGTCATTTCATGAGTGCATCCAAGACCCTTCGCCTCGGCCTCATCGGCGCTGGCCGTATGGGCAGTTTCCACGGCCAGACTGCCGCCCTGCATATCCCTGGTGCCTGCCTGGCGGCCATCGCAGACCCGACACCTGGCCAGGCCGCTCGCCTCGCTACCGAACTTGGCGTAGAGCGGTTTTACACTGACCCGCAGCAATTGCTCGACGACCCGGATATCGACGGCGTATTGATCGCCGCCCCGGCCCGCAGCCATGCCGAGTTAGTGATCAGCGCGGCCCGGGCAGGCAAAGGTGTGTTTTGTGAAAAACCCATGGCTATCACACTGGACGAAGCCGACCGCGCTATCGCGGCCGCAGCCGATGCGCAAGTGACGCTGCAAGTCGGCTTCAACCGTCGCTTTGCGAAAAGCTTCCGCACTGCCCACCTGGACGTGGTTGCCGGGCGGATCGGCACGCCGCAACTGCTGCGCTCTCTGACGCGCGATCCGGCCTTGAACAATCCCGCCGCCTCGCCGCAGTGGGTGATTTTCCTCGAGACCTTGATCCATGACTTCGATAGCCTGCGCTACCTCAACCCCGGTGCCGAAGCCGTCGAAGTGTTCGTGATGGCCGATGCCCTCATTGCACCGGACTACAAGAGTAAGGGGTTTCTCGACACCGCGGTGGTCACGATCCGTTTCGACAACGGCGCTATCGCCACGGCCGAAGCGAATTTCCAGGCGGTCTATGGCTACGATGTCCGAGGCGAAGTCTTCGGCAGCGCGGGCATGCTGACCATGGGCAGCGTCAATGACTCTGACCTGGTTCGCTATCTGGCCAACGGCATCCAGAGCGACACCCAGCGCCTGGACACTGACCTGCTGCGTGATGCGTATGTGGCCGAACTCAACCACTTTGCAGACTGCCTGCGTACCGGCGCAAAACCACTCGCCAGCGGCGAAGATGCCCGGGCAGCACTGGCAATCGCCCGCGCGTGCATCGAGTCGTTCCAACTAGGTAAAGCGGTGCGCGTCGAGGGAGCCCGCTCATGAGCTTCACGCCGTTCAAACTGGCCGTCAGTGCCGAAATGGTCTTTCTCGATCTGCCATTCACTGAGCGCGTCAAACGCATCCATGCGCTGGGTTTCAGCGCCGAGATCTGGGGCTGGACGAGCAAGGACATTGCCGCACTCGCTGCAACCGGCGCGGACTTCACCTCAATGACCGGCTACATCCGGGGCAACTTGACCGACCCCGAAGACAGCCGGCAACTACTCGACAGTGCGCGGGAATCACTGGCCATCGCCGCACAACTCAATTGCCCAAGCCTCAACCTGCATGGCACTGGCCTGGACGATCAGGGCTTGCCGGTCAAACCCGTGGCCCACGCTAACGGGCGCATGTGGTTGAGTGCCTGCAAGACCCTGGAAAAAATCGCTCGCCTGGGCGAAGACGCCGGTCGTGTGTTTCTGCTGGAAAACCTCAATACTGAAGTGGACCATCCTGGAACGCCATTCGCTCGCGCCGACGATACCCTGGCGCTGATCGAGGCCGTCGACAGCCCTTATCTGAAGATGAATCTGGACCTTTACCATGCGCAGATTGGCGAAGGAAACCTGATCGAACTGATCCAGCGTGCGGGCAGTTCCATCGGCGAAATCCAGGTCGCTGACGTTCCCGGGCGCATGGAACCGGGCACCGGTGAAATCCATTACCCGGCCATTGCCAAAGCGCTGTTTGGCTTGGGATACAGCGGTGTCGTCGGGCTCGAAGGCTGGGCCAGCGGAGATAGCGAAGCAGCACTCGAACGCTTTCGGCAAGCCTTCACGCTGGATTGAGGGCCAACGGCACGCCCGGGACTTGATCCAAACGCGCCAGCCGTCCTCAAGTTTGATCTTGATGAGTTTCGTCTCATAACAATAAAAGGAAAACTATCATGCGTCGCTGCACATTGCTTTTTGCCTCTCTGCTACTTGTCTTAAGCCCATGGGCCACCGCCAGCTATCGCATCGGCGTGAGCATCGCAAGGGTCGACGATAACTTCATGACTTACGTGCGCAGCGGCGTGGAGGACGCGGCAAAAAAAGAAAACGTACAGGTCCAGTTCGAGGACGCGCAAGGCGACGTGGTGCGCCAGCTCAATCAGGTTCAGGGATTTATCAATCAAAAAGTCGACGCAATTATCGTCCTGCCCGTGGACACCGCCGCCACCGCCAACCTGACCCGCGCTGCCGTTGAGGCGAAGACGCCGCTGGTCTACGTCAACCGCCATCCGGACGAGCGCGTCCTGCCTAAAGGCGTGGTTACCGTGGCGTCCAATGACATTGAGGCCGGGCAGCTGCAAATGCGCTACCTGGCGGAAAAACTAGGGGGCAAAGGTACCCTCGCCATCATCATGGGTGACCTTGCGCAAAACGCTACGCATGACCGCACCGAAGGCGTCAAGCAGGTGCTCAAAGACTATCCCGGCATCAAGATAGTCGAACAACAAAGCGCCGAATGGCAACGCAACAAAGGCATGGACCTGACCAGCAACTGGCTGCTGGCAGGCACCAAGTTTGACGCAATCGTCGCCAACAACGACGAGATGGCTATCGGTGCCGCCATGGCCCTGCAGCAGGCTGGCAAAACCAAGGGCGAAATTGCAATTGTCGGCATTGATGGTCTGCCCGACGGCCTGGCCGCGATTAAACGCGGAATGCTGGTCGCCTCAGTCTTTCAGGACCCCAAAGCCCAAGCCACCGCCGCAGTACAGGCGTCCATTAAAATGATCAAAGGTGAGCCAGTCGAAACGGATGTCTGGGTGCCCTTTCAGTTGATTACGCCCGAACAAGTGGCCGTGTTTGAGCAGCATTATAAGTAGTCGCAAACGCTAACCAACGGCGCCGCGTTCTCCTGGCCTGAGATCAGCGGTGTCTTTCGTTGAGACAGGCATGCTGGAACACTGACGCATTTTCACTCATCAGCGGGATCCATTCCATCCATACCAAAATTGTTCCACGACACCCGGGACGCGCCGAAATATCCGGATCGTTTGCAGCTATCGGGTCGTTGCCACTTTTCAAAAAAGCACGCAGGTCAACATTTGCTCAATTGTTCTTCGTTTGTCAGCCTTTTCGCCCGCTGCGAGTTCCCTTGCAGTGCCACTCAGGTCTGTGTCAGAAATCGCTACTCGCGATCGCTCGCACCTCCATGTAAATGGGAGGAAAAGTGGGGGCCTAATTAGTTTTTTCAGGCTGAAAATACCGCACTAGAGCCAGTCAGAATGTTTTTTGGCGATCTCCATAGTCTGTAATGGAATTCCACTGGGTTCCATAAAACCGTTTTATAACAATGCGTCGGCCGCAGCCCGGACGCTATACGCCGACCGACGATGAGCGCACGTCGCTGGGCGTGCGCCCATAGTACGCCTTGAAAGCCCTGGCGAAATGCGCCTGGCTGGTGAACCCTTGACGATAGGCAACTTCGGCAATGTCCAGAACGCGACTGTCCGCCTGGCTCAACAGACGGAATGCTCCCTGTAAGCGCTTTTCCAAAATGAAGCGATGGGGTTGTGTGTCTTCCAACGCAAATAGCCGGGCCAGGTGTCGTGTGGAGACGCCGGTTTGATGAGCCACCCGCTCACAACTCAATGCAGGGTCGGACAGTTGCTCGAGGATGCATTGCTTGGCGGCCAGCAAGTAGGACGCACTGAGTGCGTTGATCCGGCGATTGCCCATCTGCCCGTCAATGATAGTCCCCAACAGTTCAAGAGCATCCTCTTGATAGCTGTCTGCCCCTTGGCTGAGCGGCTGCTCGAAAAAGCCATCGGTGCGCTCACTCAATGTTCTTAACAGCAAACGCTGTGTGCCGGTATGTGCGCTGATCTTCACTGCATTATCAAAGCGGCGCAGACAGCGGGAGGCGAACACGTCCTGAGGGATATCGAAGATAAACTTGTGCATCGAAGCGGAGAAGCCGAACAGGTAGGGCTTGTCGGTTCGATACACCATCATTTCGCCCGGTTCCAGCAGATGGCAGTTGCCGTTCTGAAAGAAAAACGACGCACTGCCCATGACCAGCGAGACGAACACCGACTCTTTGGGCGCGCTGCGAATCATTGAACCATCACGCTCGATGACGTGTTGGGTACCGGCAATATGGGCGACCCGCAGCCGGTCCAGACGCAGATTGTCCTCCCGAGCGCTGAAGCCGGTTTCGCTGAAGGAAGAGCACTTCAGACCGACCAGTGTCGATGCGTTGTACTGCTCCCAAAAGGCTACGCGCTGATCCACGGGAAGGTCATCGGTACTGGCACGCTGGGTATCAAGCAAGGCGGTTCGGGTCATTTTTATTATTCTCGTTTTTATTAACTACTCGGCCCCGCACAAGGCGAATTACCGGGCCTGCAGCGCCCCATTAACCGCCGACCCAGGCACGCTGTCAATCGGTAGCCGGTACAAAACCACGGCAACCGATGAACTGAAAATATCCGTCCGATTCAGACAACAATGACGTCAGTTTCGATCAAACCGTAGTGCCCCGTTCTCCCTAGAGTGGCCTCTGTATTCCAACAATCAGAGGCCCGACATGCCCGAATTAGCCCGCAACGAATTCTGGAAAGACCTGCAGCCCATCGCGAACTGCTTCAAGCCCGACGCCAAGCCTGAGGTTTACCTGCCTGATGCCGCCAGTGATGATCTGCGGCTCTACGTGCGCTTCACCGAAACCGTCTCTTCGCGCCCCCTGTGGATCTCCCCCAGCGAAAACCGCTGGTGCGACATATTGATGTCGAGCAAGGCTGGCCTGGTCAATCGCCACTACCACCCGCACGAAGTATTCGCCTACACCCTGTCGGGCAAGTGGGGCTACCTGGAACACGAGTGGACCGCCACCGCCGGCGACTTCGTTTATGAGACGCCCGGCGAGGGTCACACCCTGGTGGCCTATGAGCACGAAGAACCCATGCGCGTGTTCTTCATCGTCAAGGGGCCGCTGATCTGGCTCGACGAGCAAAGCGAATCCACCGGCTACTTCGACGTGCACTCCTATATTGCCCTGTGCCGTGAACACTACGAAAAGGTCGGCCTGGGCGCTGACGCTGTGGACCGCTTGTTCCGTTAAACCCCGTGCTACGGAGAACCACCATGGCTCACAACAATAATAAAGCCAGTTATGAAAATGTCCTGCTCTGCGTGTTGTTCCTGACGTTCGGTTTTGTGTTTTTCGACCGTCTGGCGCTGTCCTTTCTGTTTCCGTTCACGGCGCAAGAGTTGCAACTGAGCAACAGCCACCTTGGCATGTTGTCTTCGGTGCTGGCCTTGGCCTGGGCGATTTCCGGGACGCTGGTCGGCGCGTGGTCGGATCGCCGAGGGGTACGCAAGCCGCTGCTGATTGCCGCGGTCATCCTGTTTTCGCTGTGCTCAGCCCTCTCGGGGCTGGTCGCGGGGTTCCTCAGCCTGTTGCTGTTTCGCGCCATCATGGGGTTGGCCGAGGGGCCCATCCTGCCGTTGTCCCAATCGATGATGGTGGAGGCGTCATCGCCGCATCGCCGCATCGCCGGGGCTTGAACATGGGCTTGCTGCAAGGCTCGGCGGCGGGTCTGTTGGGCGCGGTCATCGGCCCTCCGGTGTTGATTGCCCTGGCGCAGGCCTATGGCTGGCGGCATGCGTTCATTGTCTCGCTGCTACCAGGACTGCTCATCGCCTGGCTTATCTGGCGTTACGTGCGCCAGGATGAACCGCGTCAGGCTCCGGTGAGTAACGTCAAGCTCACCGGGCATCGCCTGGCACTGCTTAAAAGTCGCAATATCGTGCTGTGCACATTGATCAGTTGCGTATTTCTGACCTGGTTCGTAATCCTGATCTCCTTTACCCCGACGTTTCTGGTCAGCGTCCGCGGTTACAGCGCGCCGAGCATGGGCACGATCATGAGTTGCCTGGGTGCCGCCTGGGTTGTATGGGGGTTTGCGGTGCCCAGCATTTCCGACCGCATCGGCCGCCGTCCAACGCTGGTGCTGTTCTCGCTGATTGCGGCCTGCTGCCCGATAGCCCTGCTATTCGCGCCTTCGCCGATGATACTCGGCGTGCTGATGGTGCTCACCTTCACCGGGCTTGGCTGCTTCACGCTGTTCATGTCCACCATTCCAGCCGAAACCGTCCCGCGTGAAGTCATGGCCACGGCACTGGGCATGATCATGGGCGTTGGCGAACTGGTGGGAGGGTTCATGGCGCCGACCATTGCCGGGTTTGCCGCCGATCAGTTCGGGTTGTCGATTGTGATGTGGATCTCCTGCTGCGGTGCCGTGCTGGCTGCGGGGCTGTCGCTGTTGCTAAAGGAAACCGCGCCCACCGTGCTGCAACGCCGATCACTGCAAGCCTGCACACAGCGTGCGTGATCCGGGATCAACACGCTGCTCTATTTACTCATCACAACAACAATAAAATGAGTCCCAGACCATGCACCCTACTCTTCTTTTGTGCGCGTTTTTGCTCATGGTCTTTACCTACCCTCAAGCTTGGGCACAGGACCGTGAAGGACCACTGGCCGGCCTGGGCGAGCCATTGGCCAGCTACGGCATTCAGCCCCATGTGCAATTCACCAGCCTGTCGATGAAAAACCTCGACACCGGCCCGCGCCCCTACAGCTTCGGCAACAGCGGTGACCTGTACATCGGCGCAGATGTTGACCTCGCCACCCTCAGTGGCCTGGACGGCGCGGCCCTGCATTTCGAGCAGACCATCTTTATCCTCGATAACGGGACCGGCCAGCCGACCGGGGGCGAATGGCAAGGCGCCGTCGGCAGCTATTTTGGCGGTGCGCCCTTGCACAATGACATCGCCAGCAATCAGTTGAGCCTGTTGACCTACGAGCAAAAATGGCTCGATGGTCAGCTCGACCTGCACGTCGGACGGACCAATGGCCGGCGGTACTTCTACATCTATAACTGCGAAACGGGGGTCACCTGCAACGACCCGATCCTGGATGCTTCAAGCGGCATGTTGCCGCCACCCTTCGGTGCTTGGGGCGGGTACCTGAAGTATCAAGTGAATCCGCGTTTTTATGTGCACGCGGGTGCGTTTGAATCCAACCCGGTGGACTACCTGAAAAAGCGCAAAGGTCTGGATTTCAGCACCGACGACGCGAGTGGCACCAGCTTCCTGGTGGGCATTGGCAGCAAGCCTGGCGATAACACCACCCAGTACGAACTGAATGCGTACTTCAACTCGTCCAGTCAGGTCGACCCCTTGACGGGTGCCAGCGAGCACGGCACGGCTGGCGGCTTCTTCAAATTTCGCCAGACGCTATGGCGCGGCGGGCAGCAAGGCATGCAGGTATTCGGCTCACTGTCGGCGGCGGCCGACGATAAACAACCCTTCAGCCACTTCGCCGAAGCCGGGCTGACCTACCTTGCGCCTTTTGATCGGGCGCAGGACAAGCTCAATCTCAAAGCCAGCTACCTGCAAGTCAACGACCATCAGTTGCAATTCCAGCAACGCCTGCGTACGGCGGCCGGTGGCGATCCCGAACTGGGCAAACGCCATGTCTACGCCGTGGAAGCCAACGGCCACTTTGCCTTGACCCACAACGTGGCGATCGAACCAAGCATCCAGTACATCATCAACCCGGACAATTTCTACAACCCCGGCGCGACGCAATTGAGCAACAACGGTTTCGTGGTTGGCCTGCTGGTGGTGCTGGATGTGGGTTCGGTACTGGGTCTGTAAGCCCGTACCTTGAATAAAGCGTTTAACTGACTCCATGAGGTAACGATGACTATGTTCAGCAGCACGCTGTTTGAAGGCAAGGTCGCGCTCGTCAGCGGCGGGACGTCCGGGATTGGCCAAGCGACCGCCGAGTATCTGGCCCGGCATGGCGCCAGGGTGGTGGCTATCGGCTTGGGCGCCGACGCGACAATCATCGCCGAGGGGGTTGAGCTCGATCTTCGCGAGGTTAACGTCACCGACGATGATGCGCTCAAAGGCGTGATCCAAAGCCTGGACCGCCTGGATATTCTGGTACCGGCTGCAGGTGGCACCCTGGGCGAAAAGGAGATGGAGTGGGAGGCCTTCAATCAGGTGTTGTCGGTTCAACTCAATGCCGTTTACCGTCTCATCAACCTGGCGCATCCGCTGCTGGCCAGGCAAGGTGGGTCGATCATTAACATCGCGTCGATGTTCTCCTACTTTGGCGGGGGAAAACTCGTGGCTTACTCGGCAGCCAAAGGGGCGATTGTCCAGATCACTAAGTCCCTGGCGGAGGCCTACGCTCCTGACAATATTCGCGTCAATGCCGTGGCGCCGGGGTGGATCACCACCCCCCTGCTGGCGAAAATCGATGATCAACCGAGGATCGACCGCTTGCTGTCCCGCACGCCGATGAGGCGCTTCGGCAGTGCTGAAGAGGTCGCCAAGGTGATTGCCTTTCTGGCTTCGGATGCGGCGTCATTTGTGACCGGTGTGGTGTTGCCGGTCGACGGTGGCTACCTGACGAGCGCTATCTGACACCCAAGACGCGCCTTCACCGGCAAGCTCGCTGCCTGGCGATAACGGCAAGGAAGCTGACACCCGGGCATGGCAAACCTCGAGTATTTCATCGGCAAGCGGTGAATCATCCGCGCCATTACTCAGGCGCTGATGAGCAATTCTCACGATCCTGGGCATCGGTAGAAGCTTCAAGCAGGCTCGACAATACGTAAGGGAGAATCCCGCCGTTGGCAAAATCAAGTTCGGCGATCAAGCACGCCAGGCGAGGCTCACTTGCGAACTTCATACGTTGCCCGATAACTTCCCGGCGCAGCATCGAAGAAGTCGCGAAACCGCCGGTGGAAATGCGGCATGCTGATAAACCCGGTCGCCATGGCGATATCCGTTATGGATCGGTTGGTCTGCAGCACAAGTTGTCTGGCCCGGGTCAGCCTCAATTCAAGGTAGTAGCGAGCCGGGGCGGCCCCGATGAAGCGGAAGAAACGCCGCTCCAGCTGTCTTTTCGAGATCCCTGCACAGGCCGCCAGGTCGTCCAGGCTCAGGGGCTCTTCGATGTTTTTCTGCATCAGCTCCAATGCCACCTTCAGCGCCTGCGGCAAGGTCGGGTCCGAGTCGACGGCGACAGTCGACACACCACAGACCTGTTCATGCTCGTCACAGCCGAGGATTTCCTCTACCGCGCGGGCCAGTGAACTGCCTTTGGTGACGCGGATGTATTCCAGCATCATGCGCAACGAGCTACTGGCACCCGCACAAGTCACCCGCTCCAGATCAACGACGTGGCTGCGGTCAGAGATTCTCAAGTCAGGAAAAGCATCGGCCATCATGGCCCGTCCATCAGGGTGAACGGCGCACGTGTGCCCCCCCATTACCCGCGCATCGGCCAGGAAGTAAGCGCCATTCCACAGCCCGCCCAGGCTGGTGCCCGCAGAAGCCGCCGCAAACAACTTGCGCCGCAGGCAGGGCGTGCTTTTCAGATCGACACGCAGGCCGCCGACCACCAGCAGCAAGTCATGCCGCGCACGCAGCTCCGAAAGATCCAGGTCCGTGGGGATCGCGATACCGAGATCGCTCATCGCCACCCTGCCCTTGAGGCCGATCTTCACGATATCGAAAATCGGAGCATCGCCCATCAGGTTTGCCGTGACCAGTGCGTCCATCGCGGCGGTAAAGGACATCAACGAAAAGTTGTCCATCAGGATAAACGCTACCCGAATGACGGCTCGTGGGTTGACTGCCTTCTTGCCGGAAGACGAATACCGCATGTTCTGGTCCTGAAGGACGCTTTCGAAAACATAGGTCATGGGTTTTAACCTCCAATACCATTGCCGGTTTATGCGTTGATGGTTTGAACCGGCGACAACAGAAGACTCAGCAGCCGCTGACAATCAGGCTCTTGCGCCAGGTTGGCAACTACCTGTTCCAGCAAACGACTGTGAGACATACCCAGGCTCGGCTCTGAAAAAAATCGATATTTTTCGATGAACTCCACGTCAGACAGCGGATGGCCAGGGTCGCCCTTGGCACAGGTCGTCGGGCTGCTCAGAGAGGAGCCGTCCTTGAGCTGAACGTTAATGCGCGACAGGATCTCCTCGGGAAACCGCGCTGACAGATCGGCAGCCTCGGAGATGCGGACCTTTGCGCTGACCTTCAGAATATCCGCTGCATGTATGGCTGCACCGGTGACCTCCTCAGGGCCGATACGCCCACGTGCCACCAGCGCAGCGACCGGAAACGCCAGTGCATACTGCGCCTCATCGGCGTTTTTCGGGGTATGCCCTTGCAACCGCACCGACTCATGGAAAGTCTGGATGTGGATGGACTCGATCTGCTCCGCTGTGATCTGCGGATGCTGATTCAGCAGGCCGGTCATGGCGGTCAATGCTGGCTGTGCCCAGCGACAGACTGGCCATGGTTTGAAGTATTGCTCGTCAATTTCCCAGGTGTCGCCCATGCTCTGCCAGAACCGGGCGACTTCGGCGCTTTCCACCGTTGCGGCAGGAGCGCCGGTGACCCCGGCCTGTGCCATCAGCAACGCATTAATCCCGGCATGGGCACCGGCGCCATGGGCGTCGCGCAGCATGGAAGGGAAATCCACCAAGCGCATCATCGGGCAGCGCGGACCGAAATACTCTGCAATTCCCAACGCATGGTGAAAGGCGGCTTCATCCAGCTTGAGCAGCCGCGCCCCTGCGCACACCACGCCGATTCCGGAAAAAGCCCCCGAGGCATGATATTCCGGCGCCGTGGCCATCAGCGCTCGACCGGCTCGTAATGCAGTCTCATAACCAATCATCAAAACGCAGAGCATCTCTTGGCCGCTGATACTTTTGCCCTGGGCGCAATAGGCGTCGATCAACGCGATGATCGCGGGTACAACAGTGGCCCCGGCATGACCTTTGGAGGTGAAGTGGCCTTCATGGGCATCCAGGCTATCCACGCTGAAACCTCCGGCGTAGCCAGCGCCCAGTGGGTGTACAGACCTGCCGTCAAACCACAACCGACTGCAGGGTGCGCCCGTTGCATAATTGGCCACCGCAAACTCTTTGAGAATACGGCTGGTACCATTTTCACGGGCGGCGGCCGCGACACCAATGATGTCGAGCAAGCAGGTTTCAATTCGTTTACGAGTCGCAGACGGCGCATCGCCAAACTTTAATTGCTGAATGAATGAATAAAGAGACATGCATTCTTCCTTCTTCACGTAAGGTATAAAAAAGGCCGCCCGAAAACGGGCAGCCTCTGGCAAAGCTCGTGGCTATCTATTTCCTCGCAGCGGCGCGTGCATCGGCCAGCCATCCATCGTAGGCGGCACGGTGAGCGGCAATCCATTCAGCCGCATGGCGCTTGATGTCCGCAGCCGAGTTTTCGCCGTTGTGCATTTTCAGGTTCTGAGCACTTTCGTCATCGGTGGTGATTTGCATCTCGGAGAGAAACTTCACCGCCACGGGGTTCTTTTCGGCGAACTCTTTGTTCAGAACGGCCCGGACAGTATCGACCGCGAAGCCCAGGTTTTTGCCTTTATACGTCGTATCGACGTCGTTTTTCCCGCCCGGCAGATCGGTCTTGGGAACGGTCAGCCAGACCACATCCCGCCCCTCGATCAGCACGCTGGAAATCCATTGCGGAACCCAGGTGAAGTAAAGAATCGGCTTGCCCTGCTGGTAGCGAGCGATGGTGTCAGCCATGAGAGCGAAGTAGGAGCCGCGGTTGTCAGTAACGGTTTTTTCAAGGCCGTACGCTTTCATATGGTGCTCGACGAGAACCTCGCAGCCCCAGCCAGGGTTGCAGCCGGTCATATCGGCTTTACCGTCGTCATTGCTGTCGAACAGCTTGGCGATTTCCGGCTTTTTCAGGTCTTCGACGGAAGTGATCTTGTACTGATCAGCCGTTTTCTTGTCGATCATGTAGCCTTGAAGAACACCGGGCATAATAGCGCCGACTTTAACCATCGTATCGTCGCCGCCCGCCTTGGCATAAAAAGAGGCGTGCAACTGTTCCCAGGCATGTACGGTGAAATCAGCGTCACCGTAAGACAGCGCAAGCATCATTGCCGGGTAATCGGTTTCCTTAGGCTGCTCCACCTTGTAACCAAGTTCTTTAAGCCCTGCCATGGCGATTTCACCGCGAAAACGCTCCTCCGCAATGGTTGGAAAGATCGGTGTGATAGAGACGCCCTTGCCGGGTTCCTGGGCAGCCGAAGCCATAAGCGGAGACAGGGCAAGCGCCAAGACGGTCATACAACGAATAACCGTCGTTTTTACTCTGTAATTTTCAGCATTCATCGTCATCTACCTTGCATAAGGGTAAGGGCAGGTGTGCAGCGATCACATCAACTTCCGACGCTTATCAATTGTCGTTGAGCGGTGCGCCGGCAGGTGTTGAAGCCGTCTTCTTTTTAAGTTTGAACACTATTCCGACTGGCCCTGTCTGGTACCAATGTTCTCCATTAACCGCTTTATTACTGCGTTCGCCCATGGCCTGGGTTAACCGGTCAAGAAAGATAGCCAGCAAGACCAGCCCCACACCGCCGACCGTTGCCAGGCCCATATCCAGTCGACCGATACCGCGAAGGACCATCAGCCCCAGACCGCCCACGGAAATCATCGAGGCGATCACCACCATGGACAGTGACAACATCAGCGCCTGGTTCAGGCCCGCCATGATCGTGGGTGCCGCCAGCGGAAGTTGCACCTTGAACAGCATTTGCCGACGGGTACAGCCGAATGCTCGGGCAGCTTCGACCTTGTCTTCCGGCACTTGCCGGATGCCCAGATTGGTCAGGCGTACCAACGGCGCGACTGAAAAGATAATGGTGACCAGCACACCGGGAACGTTGCCGATACCAAACAACATCACCACCGGCACCAGATAAACAAACGCTGGCAAGGTCTGCATGGCATCCAGTCCTGGCCGGAGCACTCTTTCCAGTCGGTCACTGCGTGCACAGAGCACACCCAATGGCACCCCGATCACCACGCAGAACACCAGTGAAGTGAGCACCAGCGACAGGGTTGTCATTGCATCGGCCCAGACGCCGATCAGCCCCAGCAGCGTGAGGGTGACAAAACACATAACGCCGACTTTTTTCCCGCCCACCTGCCAGCCCAAGAGCGTGGCAAAAATAATGAATATCGTCGGCGGCACCGACAACAGGCCACCCTGGATACCATTCAGGATCTGATCAACCGGCCAGCGTATGGAGCGGAAGACCTCGCGAAAGTTATGGACCATATAATTGAGCACTACCTCGACCCATTGGCCGAGGGGGATAGTCAGGGATTGGAACGGATCAAGAAAGCTGAAATCGGACATGCTGGATACCTGAGTAGCTGAGCCTGATGAATCGCTCGGTTGATGCTTGTCAATGACGACTCATTGTCTGCAGCAACAGACTCTTGGAAATAGTGCCTTTGAACACACCGTGTCGATCCACAACAGCGACCGGATGCACGGCATCGGCAACAATGTGAAAGATGTCTTGCAGAGGGGTATCGGATTGCAGTGTCGGTCTGGATGCATGCGCGTCGTAAGGACGCTGTGCACAGACCGTCGCCACGTCGCCCGCCCGAAGAATTTTCGAGCGGTCAAAGCCTTGAAAAAATGCTTTGACGTAATCGTTGACCGGGTTGCACAGCAGCTCCTGAGGGGAACCGATCTGCACGATGCGTCCGCCTTCCATGATCGCGATGCGATGGCCAATACGAATAGCTTCTTCGATGTCATGGGAGATGAAAATGATGGTGCGATGCTGCTCGGCCTGAAGGCGTATCAGTTCGCCCTGCATCTCGTGGCGAATGAGCGGGTCCAGTGCAGAGAAGGCTTCATCCATCAGCAGGATGGCCGGGTCGTTGGCCAATGCGCGAGCCAGGCCGACTCGTTGCTGCATACCGCCAGACAACTGATGCGGGTAACTGTGTTCATGCCCAGCCAGGCCGACCTGTTCGAGCGCTTCGCGAGCACGCGCGTGTCGCTCCTGCTCGGCGACACCTGAAACTTCGAGCCCGAAAGCGGCGTTATCAATGACCGTCAAGTGCGGCATGAGCGCAAATGACTGAAACACCATGCTCATTTCCTTACGGCGTACATCCAGTAACGCCTCATCCGAAAGGCCGGTAATTTCCTTGCCATTGAGATGAATGGTTCCAGACGTGGGTTCAATGAGACGGTTGAACAGACGCACCATGGTGGACTTGCCAGAACCCGACAAGCCCATGATCACGAAGATTTCTCCGCGTTTTACCGAAAATGTAGCGTCAAACACACCGACCACCTGGCCCGTCTTGCTGAATATCTCGTCTTTGCCGGCACCGCGTTTGAGCATATCCATTGCGACCTTTGGCTGAGCACCAAAGACCTTGAAAATGTTGTTGACTGAGAGTATTTCGTCGCCATGACTCATAATCCCTTCCTTCTGCGAATGCTTAAAAAGAATCGAATACAGGCACGCCCATACCGATCGGAATTAACTTATAGCGGCAGAGGAAATGCTCGAAGAGAAACAGGAAACATCGTTAAATCCTCTTATTATTATTTATTAATCAACGGCTTCTTTTGAGACCTGAGCTGTGATGACAAAGTTATTACCTTAGCCCCCCAACGTCTAACAACATTTCCTCCAAGCAATCAATAACGTCAGGTTATTGATCATGACGTATCTGAAAACGACATCCCTGTCGCCCCTGTATGGACAAACCTGGTCTCGGCCTGCCATAACGCTGAGCAGCGTTGGCCCATGGGCGTTTATATGCCCAAGGGCCGTTCAGATAAAAGATCGCGCATCAACCCTGTGCGCCAGATGTCAGAACGAATGGATACCCTGCGTTATGGTTAAGCACATAGAACCTGACAATACATTGCTGAAAATGCCATCTCTCAAGGCCGTCAAGTCTTTCGTTGCTGCCGCGAAGTACCAGAGCTTCACCCGGGCTGCAGAGGCACTGTGCGTAACTCAAGCAGCAATCAGCAGGCAGATTCGCGAACTCGAAGCCTACATGGGAGTTGAACTGTTCAAGCGTGTTGGCCGGGCGGTCGAGCTAACCGAGGCCGGTTCGGCATTCTTCGACGCAGCACAGTTGTCGTTCGTCAATATTTCCCAGGCGGCCAAGCGAGTCGGGGCTTACAAGGCAGGCAAGTCCGAGGTCACGCTGTGCTGCTCGGCAGCGTTCGCAGCGCTTTGGCTGTCGCCCAAGCTGCCGGGGTTCTTCAACGACAATCAGGACATCGACCTCAATCTCATCAGCACACAGAACTTTCTCTCCATGGAGCCAGGGGTGACTCCCGACATCTTCATCACCAAGTTTTCCAGCGTGCACAGTGGTTATCGCAGCTACCCGCTGTTCCATGACGTGATTTTCCCGGTCTGCACCCCCCGTTATCGCGACGAGCACCCGGAACTCGCGACCCTGGAAGGGTTACGCGACAGCGCGTTACTTAATCTGAGCCCTTACGGCCGTGCCCAAGTGGCGGAGCACATCGACTGGGGTGTATGGCTGGCGTTCCACGACACCGATATCGAAAAACGAACCCACAACCGCCCTCACGTATTCAGCGCCAACGACTACAACGTCGTCATTAACATGACCCTGGCCAATCAGGGTGTCGCATTGGGCTGGAGCCATCTGGTGGCCGAGTCCCTCGAAAAAGGCGCGCTGGTGCGGCCTATCCAGAAAGAGGTCGTCCACAAGGACTCACAACACTATCTTGCCTTCAAGGTAGATCGGGAAAGTGATCGCGGCTGTTGCCGATTGCGCGATTGGCTGCTTTCTCATTTTGCGTGACCGGTTCTACCGGCCTCAATTTTGACCCGGCCACGCCACGGCAGCGCAACGCTCTTTTTGCGTATTTATCCGTTGCCGCAGGAATGGACAGGTACTGCACAAATGCGTAGAGCTCCAGGTTGGGGGGCCTGGCGTCCGGGTACTGAAGTCATAAACGCTCCGCTGCTCTGCTCTGCTGTGCCTGACTGAATATCAGCATTGATAACATTTGTTTATGCATTGCCGTGCATAAATGTTTCTTGTTGGTGATCGATTTCTACACGTAACCTTCACAAAGGCCGGAAGAACTAACAGGCCGCTCGGGATTGACTCCTCAGTGCGCAGGGGCTGGTTCGACACCCTAATTATCGGCTGTTGCTTACGCTTTGTGAGCAGCACCAAACGCTAACGGAGTGGTGGGACGTGAATACAAGATCAGACGTTTCGAAGCTTATTGCACAACGTAAACCCCGTCATGCGTTACCAAGAGCGTTGTACAGCAACCTGGCTGTCTATCAGCAGGATCTGCAGCAGCTCTGGCACAAGGACTGGATTTTCGCTGGCCATACCTTTGAACTGGAAAAGTCAGGTCAGTATCTGTCCCTGCAAATTGGCGATTACCCGGTCGCTGTCGTTCGCGGCGCAGACGGTCAGGTTCGTGCGTTTCATAACTCCTGCCGGCATCGAGGCTCGAAGGTCTGCCCCGAGGCCAAAGGCAAGGTCGCCAAGCTGGTATGCCCTTATCACAAGTGGACGTTCGAGCTCGATGGTCGCCTGCTGTTTGCTGGCAACATGGGTGATGACTTCGATAAATCCCAGTACAACCTGAAACCGGTGCACTGCGAGATCGTCAATACCTACATCTATGTCTGTGTGGCAGAGGCCGCTCCGGACTTTTCCGCGTTCCGTGAAGCCGTTACCCCCTTCCTGATGCCGCACAATCTGGAAGACTGCAAGGTTGCCTTCGAATCCAACCTGATCGAAAAAGGCAACTGGAAGCTGGTCTTCGAGAACAACCGCGAGTGCTATCACTGCGACGGCACCCACCCTGAACTGATGAACTCATTCGTCGAGAACCTGTCGGTGGCAGGCGTCGGTGGCAGCGATGACCCCCAATTGACTGCGCACTGGGATCGCTGCGAAGCGGCGGGCCTGCCTAGCCGGTTGGTCATGGACAACGACGGGCGCTTCCGCATCACTCGCATCCCGCTGTCCTCCGGGGCCGTCAGCTACACAATGGATGGCAAGCCCGCAGTCGCTGTCAGGCTGGATGCCAGCGGCGAGGCCGACATTGGCGCCCTTCTGTATTTCAACTACCCGTCTACCTGGAACCATTTCCTGGGTGATCATGCCCTGAGTTTCCGGGTACTGCCATTGGGGCCTAACGAGACGCTGGTGACCACCAAGTGGATCGTCAAGAAAACGACCGTGGAAGGCTTGGACTACGACCTCGACCGGCTTACCAAAGTCTGGCTCGCAACCAATGATCAAGACCGCACCCTGGTCGAAGGCGCACAAGTGGGGGTCAACTCTCCTGCTTATGAGCCGGGTCCTTTCTCTTCCAAGGCTGAAAATGGTGTTTGCCAGTTTGATGACTGGTATTGCGAGATCATGCTCGACCGGCTGGGAGACGACAGTGCTCAAGCCAGTATCAAATTGAAGTCGGTGGGATAAACCTGCACGGGCGGCGTTTTCATCAATCGCCGCCAGAACAACTTACAACGTTTGAAAACACTAAAACGCTGACAGAAAGATGGCCTTGTAAAAAGGACATGCTTGATCCATTACGGGATACCTGCGCCACGACAACCAACCTGACACTTTAACGTGTGCGAGACGGCGAGACGCGCACGCTTATTGATTTCAGGTCATGACTATTCGGAGTAATCCTCTTGAGATTCGAAGGCATCTATACACCCGCGGTGACGCCGCACACGCCTGATGGCGACATTGACTGGGCGGTATTCTCTGAAGTGCTGGAGTCTCTTATAGAGGCAAACGTGCATGGCATTATTATCGGCGGTTCGACCGGCGAATATTACGCACAGACTGCCGAAGAGCGTTTGAAACTCGCCGCTCACGCCAAGGATGTGATGGGTAACCGGGTGCAATTGATCATCGGCACCGGCGCGATCCGCACCGAAGATGCCGTGCTGTTTGCCAAGGATGCCAAGGCCCTCAAGGCCGATGCCATATTGGTCACCACCCCGCCCTACGCATTGCCAACGGATCAGGAAAACGCCATACATGCGCTGACCATCGATCGCGCGGCCAACATGCCGATCATGTTGTACAACTACCCGGGGCGGATGGGCGTGCAAATGAACGAGGACTACCTCGCTCGCGTGGGCAAGTCCAAAAACGTCATTGCCATCAAGGAAAGCTCCGGGGAAATGGGCCGTGTGCATTTGCTCGCCCGTGAGTTCCCGCATATCGCCCTGTCCTGTGGCTGGGATGATCAGGCGCTGGAGTTCTTCGCCTGGGGTGCCAGAAGTTGGGTATGTGCCGGTTCCAATTTCCTGCCCAGAGAACACGTTGCACTGTATGAAGCCTGTGTGATTGAAAAGAACTTCGACAAGGGTCGGCAAATCATGTCGGCCATGATGCCGCTGATGCACGCACTCGACGGTGGCAAGTTCGTACAGTGCATCAAGTTTGGTTGTGAGTTGAACGGTCTGAAAGTCGGGGATGTGCGCGCGCCCTTGCGCCCGTTGAACGCTGAAGACAAAAGAAGTCTTCAAACCGTTATTGCCAACGTTAAGCGCACCGTCGCCCACATTATCTCCGGAGCCAGCCATGCATGATCTTCTTACTGCAGATGAATATGCCGCCATCGCCCAATCGATTTCGTTTCCCTCCAATGCGTTCATCAATGGCGCCTATAAACCCGCGATCTCTGGCGCCACCTTTTCAACCATCAACCCGGCGACCGGTGAGTTCCTGAGTAATCTGGCGGCCTGCCGCGCCGAAGACGTGGATGACGCTGTCAGCAAGGCAAAAAAGGCTTTTGATGACGGACGCTGGCGGCTGCTCGCACCAGGCGAGCGAAAAAGCGTTTTATTGAAATTCGCCAGATTGCTGGAAGACAACCGTCACGAACTCGCCGTGCTGGAGAGCCTCGACAGCGGCAAGCCGGTACGGGAATGCCAACTGGTAGACGTGCCGGACACCATTCATACCCTGCGCTGGCATGCCGAGTTGATCGACAAGCTGTATGACCACACGGCGCCCGTTGGAAACGACGCGTTGACCCTGGTGGTGCGCGAGCCGATCGGCGTGGTCGGTTGCGTATTGCCGTGGAATTTTCCGCTGCTGATGCTGGCCTGGAAGATCGGTCCGGCCCTGGCCGCCGGCTGTTCGGTGATCGTCAAACCTGCCGAACAAACCAGCCTGACCACACTGCGCGTCGCTGAGCTGGCGTTTGAAGCCGGTGTGCCCGCCGGAGTGTTGAACATTATCACCGGGACCGGCAAAGACGTAGGCGAACCCATTGGCCTGCACAAAGATATCGACATGGTGAGCTTCACCGGTTCTACCGTGACCGGTCGACGCTTCCTGCATTACTCCGCCGATTCAAACCTCAAGCGTGTGGTGCTTGAATGCGGCGGCAAGAACCCGGCCGTGGTGATGGAAGATGCCGAAGACCTGGACCTGGTAGCTGAACAAGTCGTCAACGGCGCGTTCTGGAACATGGGCGAAAACTGCTCGGCAACGTCCCGGCTATTGGTGCATGCGTCGGTCAAGGACGAACTGCTTGAGCGCATGGGCGCCTATATTCGCGAATGGAAAATGGGCGATCCGCTGGACCCGCAAACCCGCGTCGGCGCGTTGGTCAGCAGCGATCACTTCGCCAAGGTGAAGTCGTATCTCGACTACGCCAACGCCGACAAACTGGACATCGTCTACGGCGGCGACACCCAGGAGGGGGCTTTCGTCCAGCTGACGGTGGTTGATGGCGTCGAGCGTGACAGCCGACTGTTCCAGGAAGAGATCTTCGGCCCGATCCTGTCCGTGACCACCTTCAACTCGATCTCTGAGGCAATCGCCCTGGCCAACGACACGGTGTACGGCCTGGCCGCATCGGTTTACACCGGCAGCCTGCGTAAGGCGATCAAGCTGTCACGGGAAATTCGTGCAGGTATCGTCACCGTGAACTGTTTCGGTGAGGGCGATGCTTCTACCCCGTTCGGCGGCTTCAAGGAATCGGGATTCGGTGGGCGCGACAAGTCGGTTTTTGCTCACGATCAATACACCGAAATCAAAACCATCTGGATCGATGTGTCTGATCGGTCGGTTGACGAGACCGTAAAATGAACACTCACTCCATCAAGCGCCTGCCGGTCGACACCGGTATTTCGGGTTGGGAGGCGATTTCCACACGCTCTACTCCTGTGCGTACGCTTGATGGAAGCGTGACGGCGGACTGGCTGATTATCGGGGCCGGTTTCGCCGGCCTCTCCGCCGCGCGCAGGCTGGCCCAGTTGCGACCTCAGGATCGGATTGTGCTGGTGGACGCTCACGAGGTCGCCAAGGGGCCCGCAGGCCGCAACTCGGGTTTCATGATCGACGTGCCCCACAGTCTTTCGTCGGGGGAATATTCGGTGGCCGGAGATTCAGCGACGACCCGGGAAATCGCGCAAAACCGCTTCGCGATTGGCTTTGCGGCCCAAGCTGCACGCGACTACGGCATGTCCGCTGAAACCTTCGACCCTTCAGGCAAGATCAACGCTGCGGCTACAGAGCGCGGCGAACGGCTGAACAGCAACTACGCGCGATCGCTCAAAGGGATCGGCGAGGGTTTCGAGCTGTTTGATGCCGCGCAGATGCGCGAAATAACGGGTTCGACTTATTACCACAGCGGGCTCTATACGCCAGGTGCGGTGATGATCCAGCCCGCGCAATACATCAGAGATCTCGCCGCCGGACTGGATGCGCACATCAGCCTCTACGAGCGCTCGCCGATTGTCGAGTTATCACGCTCCGGCGCTGACTGGACCGCGCGATCTCATCACGGCGCAGTGACGGCGCCCAAGGTGATACTGGCAGTCAACGGTCACATTGAAGACTTCGGTCACTTCAAGGACCGGCTGCTCCACGTCTTTACTTACGCTTCCATGACCGCTGGTTACCGTGATGATGAATTCAAACGAGTGGCGACAAGCCGGGAAAGATGGGCTTTACTGCCGGCAGACCCCATGGGGGCAACGGTACGGAAAATAACGATGAACGGGCTGTCGCGGATAGTCATCCGCACCAAATTCACCTATGACCCGAGCATCCAGGTGACCTCAGGGCGGGTCGCGGAAGTCGCAAAGGAGCAACGGCACTCTCTGGATGCCCGCTTTCCTGAATTAAAGTCAACTGCACTGGAGTTCAGTTGGGCAGGACGTCTTTGCTTGAGCATGAACAGCGCACCCGCTTTTGGAGAAATTGAAGAAAACCTGTATTCCGCCTGCTGCGAGAACGGCCTTGGCACCGTCAAAAGCACCCTGGCCGGGGTGATGGCGGCTGAACTGGCGACCGCTACCAAATCGAAATTTCTGGACGACTTCTGCGACACGCCCGGCCCCAGCAAACTACCTCCAAAAATCCTGACACGGCTTGGGGTGAGCTCTGTTATCAGTTGGCAGGCGTTGCGTGCCGGTCGCGAAGGTTAAGCCTGTGGGTGAACCATCGGCCAGTACCGAACGGACTTCTGGCAGTGCCCGCCCACAACTCGGAATAGTTCTCTGCCTGCTTTCAATGCTCACCTTTGCAACGCAGGACGGGATCACCAAGGTGCTGGTCAAAGACCTTCCTGTCGCGCAGATGATCATGGTGCGCTATTGGGTATTCGCGATTTTTGCGGTGGGGTATGCCGCCTGTCATGGCAGTCTCAGGGCTTCTGTACTGAGCGCAAAACCCGGACTTCAAATTACCCGGGCACTCCTGGGAGTGACCGACGTAGTCCTTTTCGCCTTTGGGTTGCGATTTCTGGGCCTTGCGCAAATGCACGCGCTTTACGCAGTGTTTCCATTGATGACGCTGGGCCTTGCAGGGATGATTCTGGGCGAATTCATTGGCCTGCGTCGTTGGATAGCTGCAGCGGTAGGGTTCGCCGGGACCCTTGTCATACTTCGCATGGACATTAGTCGGCGCTTCACTGGTTATTATCGGTGGTTTATACGCCATAAAAGCCTGATCCAGACTGCCGCTTCAAGGCACAGATGGCATGCAAGCTGATTACGCAAGGTGGCAAACACTATCGCGGAAACGTTCAGGGCTTCGTCCATCACATCCATCTGGTGGTACCCACCTGGCCCCTCACTTAACGTGCTTGAACGGCTCAAGTCAGCCCCCTCAGCTAATGGTCCGTGACATCCTCGCGCGGCTCCACTAAATTACGCCCCCCGAAACGCCCAGAGCCTTTCGCGCCTCAAATTCTGAAATAGTGAAATTCAATGCCTGATTCCCAGATCAACGAAGCCCTGACCTCCTCCAAGCTGGAATACGAAAGCGCCATTGGTCTTTCGCAGCACGTGCCGCAGGCCAAGACCATCAGTGAGATGGTGCTTGATGCGTTCCAGACCGCCAAGGAAAGCGAAGAAATCCGCGAGCTGCGTGCCGCCATTCGCCTGGCGCAGGATGAGCACGATGACGACAAAGCCTACGAATTGATGGGCCAACTGAAGCGCCTCAAGGATGCCGAAGCGGCAGACAGCGCGGCACTGGCCGATCTTGGCGCGCAGTTCCCGATCAGCCGGATTCTGTCCAGCTACAAGGACGACCCGGCGTTTCAGGAGCTGGTCTACAGCCTGGCGCTCAAAGTGCTGAACCAGACGCATCAAGCGATCAGCAACCCGTATACCGCCAAGAGCAAGACGACGCGTGCCAAGAAGGAAGCCGAGGTCTACACCATCAGCAAGGACGGCCAGAGCGTCAGCCTGCCGCTACGCACCCCGCGCTCCAACCTGAATGTCGACCGCGAAGCCCTTGAATTCCTCGGTTTCACCTTTGTCGGTGAAGGCGATGCAGCCGAACTGCAGGAAACCAGCTTCGTCGACAATCAAGGCAGCGAACTGCCGGTGACCCGTAAAAACATCGTCACCGCCCTGCAACAGGGCAAGGCGTTCAACGCTTACAGCATTGCCTGATGACTGATCGGCCGGCGACGCGATCACGCCATCGCGGTCGCCTCGCCGACGGCCGTGTGTTGCGCAAAGCGCAGGCCAAGAAGCGTTTCCATCGGTTTACTTTGTAAGCCGATTACCTCCCGCAAAGCCATGAACCCGAGCACGCAACGCAATCACCAGGCTCAGCACTGACAACACAAGCAAGACCCAGGGGAATACACCCACGCCCCAATGCCCAAGCAAAACACCCCCCAACAAACCACCACCGGCAATTGCGCTGTTCCAGACAACCACGTTCATCGAAAGCGCCACATCAGCGCCCTCGCCTGCCGAGTCGGCCAGCGCGGTTTGCAGAAGCGTGGCAGCGCCGCCAAACGTCAGGCCCCAGATAAACACCCCCACGTAGACAGCCGGTGCAGAGCCTGAGAACACGCCCAGAAAAACCGAAACCGCTGCGAAGGTTGCGAGGCTTGCCAACACGGTCTTGCGCAGATGGCGATCAACCAGCCGTCCCGTTACCCAGATACCCGCCAGCGCGGCGATACCAAATGTCAGCAACACCCAATCAACGTCACTCGCCAGTCCGGCCCCGGAAACAAAGGGCGCGACGTAGGTATAAAGAATGTTGTGAGCCAGCATCCAGGTGAAGACCACGCCCAGTACCGAGCGTACGCCAGGAGTGAAGAACACCTGACGCAATGCCATGCGCTGTGACGAGGACTGGCCAGGGTAGTCCGGCACCTTGACCAGCACCCAGACGATCAACAACAAGGTCATCGCCGACATCAATCCGAATGCCATGCGCCAGCCCATAAACCCGCCCAGCCAGGTGCCCAGAGGCACGCCCAGCGACAACGCGATGGGCGTTCCCACCATGGCTATCGCCAGGGCGCGGCCCTGCAATTGCGGCACCACCATGCGCCGTGCATAACCCGCGATAAGGCTCCAGGCGAGGCCCGCAGAAACGCCGGCGAAAAACCTCGCGACCAGCGTCAGCCAGTAATCGGACGACAGCGCCGTGACGGAATTGAACACCAGAAAGCCGATGATCGTCAGCAGCAACACCGTCCTGCGGCGCCAGCTTTGCGTGGCGATGGTCAGCGGGATGGCGGCCAGCAGTGACCCTAGCGCGTAAACGGTCACCATCTGCCCGGCAAACGACGCCGATACCCCAAGGCCCGTGCCGATCTCGGGCAGCAAACCCGCAGGCAGCGTCTCGGTCACGATGCAAATAAACCCGGTCATCGCCAGTGCCAGCAATGCACCGAGCGGGAGTTTTTCGCCCTGCTCTTTACCCATAGCCATTCGATTTCACTCACTAATATACTGATCGGTATAAATATAGGGAGGCGCAACCCGGTAGTCAATGACTTATGTATCGATTAGTATTTAAGTGCTTGCCCGTATTCAAGCTCCTGGAGGAGATCGACATGGCACAAATGGGACGTCCGCGCACGTTTGACCGTGACGTGGCAATTACTCAGGCAATGCACCTGTTCTGGGAGCATGGATACGATGCGACATCCCTTAGCCAGCTCAAGGCCAACATTGGCGGGGGCATCACCGCGCCCAGCTTTTACGCCGCTTTCGGCTCAAAACAGGCGCTGTTCACTGAGGTCATGGAGCGCTACCTCACTACCCACGGCCGAGTCACCGACAGCCTGTTTGATACGACCCTGCCGCCTAGAGAGGCGATTGAACTTACCCTTCGCCGGTCCGCGAAAATGCAATGTGAGCCCGATCACCCCAAGGGGTGTCTGGTATCGTTAGGCCTGATGAGCGCCTGCTCCGAGGAAAGCAAGGCCATTTCCGCGCCTCTGGCGCGGGCGAGAAACCTGAACCGTGCAGGTTTGATAGCGTGCATAGACCGCGCCATTGCCTCAGGCGAATTGCCTGCTACGGTGATACCGGAGACGTTCGCCGCCGTGTTCGACAGCTTTATGCTCGGTTTGTCGACACTGGCACGCGACGGTGTCGCGCATGCCACGCTGGATAGCGCAGTGACTCAGGTGATGGGGCTGTGGGACAGCCTGCGTGTCGTTGCCGACGATCAGTGACACGTCGGTTCAAAATGGCTAAACGCTCCGCTCTGGAGCAATTAAATCCACGCGAGCAAGAGTAGCCAATGGACTGTGTGATTCGAAACGCCGTAAGCACGGATGCAACAGCAATAAGCGCGCTCGTAGTGACCACGCTACGCGAATCCAATGCTCAGGATTATTCGCCGGACATCATCAGGCAAGTGCAGCAGAGCTTCTCACCCTCGGCAATCCTGCACTTTTTGACGTGCCGTCAGGTGTATGTCGCAAGCATTGACGATCATATCGTTGCTACGGCAAGTCTCGATCAAGACACCGTCCGCAGCGTCTTCGTCGACCCAGCCCATCAGGGAAGAGGCATGGGGCGTCAACTGATGGCGACGCTCGAAACGGTAGCCGCGCGCAATGGAGTGGAGCGGTTGCGTGTGCCGTCATCGATCACGGCAGAAGGGTTTTACCTTTCTCTGGGCTTTCAGAAAGTCACGGACGAGTTTTACGGTGCCGAGCGCACAATCATCATGGAAAAAGCCCTGCGCGGTTAGTCAACTGCGCCTTAAAAACCCTCAAAGCACGCTTTAAATGCCAGAATCTTCACTGGTTCGTTTTGGAGATCACCATGCTTCGCGCATTTGAAAAATGGCTCGACCCCTTCCCGCCCGACGAAGTGCCGCCGCCGCCTGACGGTCTGACGCGGTTTCTGTGGGCCTGCACGCGGGGCGCACGCGGCTATGTGCTTGCGCTCGCACTGCTCAGTGCTGGCGTGTCGATTTACGAAGCCTGGCTGTTTTCGTTCCTCGGGCAGGTCGTGGACCTGCTCTCGACCTGGCAGGCCGGCGGCGATGCGGCCTTGCAGGAAAGCCGCGTGCTGTGGAGCATCGGCATCATATTGCTGACCAGCATTGCGCTGGTGGCATTGCGCACCATGGTCCAGCATCAGGTATTGGCAATCAACCTGCCACTGCGGCTGCGCTGGGATTTTCACCGCCTGATGCTGCGGCAAAGCCTTTCGTTCTTTTCCGATGAGTTCTCTGGCCGGGTCACGACCAAGGTGATGCAGACCGCGCTGTCCGTGCGCGATGTGCTGTTCACCATCATCGAGATCGCGCCAGGGATCGGCGTGTACTTCATCGCGATCATCGCACTGGCCGGCGGCTTTGACCTGAAACTGATGCTGCCTTTCATTGCCTGGATCGTGTTGTTCGGGCTGGCCATGCTGTACTTCGTGCCGCGTCTGGGCAAGGTCGGGCAAGAACAGGCCAATGCGCGGTCATCAATGACCGGGCGTATCTCGGATGCCTACACCAATATCACCACGGTGAAACTGTTCTCCCACTCCAAACGCGAAGCGCATTTCGCACGCGCGGCGATGGAGGATTTCAAGCAGACCGGCTTGCGCCAGATGCGCCTGGTCAGCCAGTTCGAGATCGTCAATCAGGCACTCGTGGTCGCGTTGATCATGGCTGCGGGCGGTTATGCCCTGTGGCTGTGGCATCAGGGTCAGGTCGGCACCGGCGCGGTGGCGGCGATTACCGCCATGGCATTACGCATTAACGGCATGTCGCACTGGATCATGTGGCAGATGACCTCGCTGTTCGAGAACATCGGCACCGTACAAGACGGTATGGCAACCCTGACCCGCGGCCCCAAGGTGCAGGATGCACCTGACGCGGCAGTTCTGAAGACCACCGGCGGCGCGGTGAGCTTCGACAATGTGGGCTTCAACTACAACGGCGAACGTCAGGTACTCGATGGCCTGAACCTGAGCATTCGTGCAGGCGAGAAAATCGGGCTGGTGGGTCGCTCCGGCGCCGGTAAATCCACGCTCATCAACCTGCTGTTGCGCTTCTACGACGTGGACAAGGGCGAGATTCGCATCGATGGGCAGAACATCGCGCACGTCACCCAGGACAGTCTGCGCAGCGCCATCGGCATGGTCACTCAGGACACGTCCCTGCTGCACCGGTCCATTCGCGACAACATCGCCTATGGCCGCCCGGATGCAACCGACGAACAGGTTCGCAGTGCCGCAGCGAATGCCCAGGCCGACGGGTTCATCAGCCAGTTGAGCGACAAGCAGGGTCACAGCGGCTACGACACCCTGGTGGGCGAGCGCGGTATCAAGCTTTCGGGCGGCCAGCGTCAACGTGTCGCGATTGCCAGAGTGATGCTGAAAAACGCTCCGATCCTGCTGCTTGACGAGGCTACCAGTGCCCTCGACTCAGAAGTCGAAGTGGCCATTCAGGAAAGCCTCGATGAAATGATGCAGGGCAAGACCGTAATCGCCATCGCCCATCGGCTGTCCACCATTGCGGCCATGGACCGGCTCATTGTCATGGATGACGGGCGCATCATCGAGCAAGGCACTCACACCGAACTGCTCGCGAAAAATGGTGTGTATGCGCGGTTGTGGCATCACCAGAGTGGCGGATTTCTGGGGGAGGATCAGGGCGTGGCCGAGCCCATGGACCAGGCATGAGCGTGAATAGCCTGTAGCGGCCGTTTACGCCCCGGTGGGCGTGCCGATCGCCTGGCGTATCTTGCGCACATCGCGGGCAGGCGATACACCGAATTGCCGCAGGTATTCGCGGCTGAACTGAGAAGCGCTTTCATAGCCGACCGCAAACGCCACGTCGGATGCGCGATGCTCGCCAGCCAGCAACAGCTGGCGAGCTTCCTGCAATCTGAGTTGTTTCTGATACTGCACGGGGCTAAGGCCCGTCATCGACAGAAAATGGCGATGCAGGCTGGCGCGGCTCATGCCGCTTGCATCACACAACGCCTCAATACGAAGCCGGGCATTGTAGTTATCTCTAATCCATGCAACGGCTCGCCGAATGCTGCCCAGCGCGCCATCGGGTTGCGCAATCTGCCGCAACAGCCGCCCTTGAGGCCCTTGAAGAAGACGATAGAGCAACTCCCGTTCGACCATGGGCGCCAGAATCGGGATATCGTCAGGCGTGTCGAGCAATGACAACAAGCGCAGCAAGGTGTCTCGCAGCGGCGCGCTCATCGGGTTGATCGTGATGCCAATGCATTTCTGCTCCCGCTCGCGAACCGCAGGCATGCTCGCCGCCAGTACCGCCAATAAGGCCGGGTCCAGCACGAGCGATACCGCAACATAAGGTTGCCCGTCTTCGGCATCAAGAATCTGCCCGATCAAAGGCAGGTCCAAGGCGCTGATCAGGTAGTGCTCGCTGTCGTAGCTCAGAAGATTGTCGTTGATCGCAACGCGCTTCGACCCTTGCAGGATGAAGCAGATCATTGAGCGATACAGGCACGGCGCCTTTTCGGTAAAGCCCTGGCCGACGCAGATATCCACCCGTGGGATCGGCGTCGCGGTCAAGCCCGGTGGCGAATGGCGCAGGGCGATGTCGAGATGCGGTGCGAGGTCATTGTTCATGCCGTGATTATGCATGCGCCCGGCCGCTACTCAAGCTGATTGAGACAATCAGGCAATCAATTGAGCGTATTGGGCGTGGGTTGCAAGCCGCTGATTGCCTATCTTGAGCGGGTCAGGAAAGCGCCGAAAGGCGCGCCTAAACCCAACAGAGATAAACCCATGACCCAGCAAATCGCACTCATCACCGGCGCTAGCCGTGGCCTTGGCCGCAACATGGCCCTTCAACTCGCCAAGCGCGGCGTGCACATCATCGGCACTTACCGCAGCGGCGTGGCACAAGCCCACTCGTTGAAGCAGGAAATCGAGGCGCAAGGCGGAAAGATTGCGCTGCTGCCCCTGGACATCACCGAAACCGCCAGCTATCCGGCCTTTTCAAGCGCCGTGACTGAAACGTTGAAGACCGAGTTCGCCCGCGAGCGCTTCGACTTTCTCGTCAACAATGCCGGCAACGGCCTGTTCGCGAACTTTGTCGATGCAACCGAAGAGCAGTTTGCCTCACTGGTCGCCACGCACCTTCGCGGCCCGGTTTTCCTCACCCAGAAGCTGTTGCCGCTGATGGAAGACGGTGGCCGTATCCTTAACGTTTCCTCAGGCTTCGTGCGTTTCACCCTGCCCGGCTACAGCCTTTATGCCGCGGTAAAAGCGGCGCTGGAAGTGCTGACCCGGTACATGGCCGTAGAACTCGGCTCGCGTCAAATTCGGGTGAATGCTATTGCCCCTGGTGCCATCGCAACCGATTTTGGCGGCGGCGCAGTGCGCGACAACAAAGACGTGAACGCCTATGTAGCACAAGGCATCGCTCTGGGACGTGTCGGCCTGCCGGCTGACATAGGCGCAGCGGTCGCCGCGATTCTGTCCGATGACATGGCCTGGGCCAACGGCACGACGTTTGATGTTTCCGGTGGGCAGTTGCTTTAAAAGCTGTTCCTGTTGCGAAGCGGCTAGTCGTGCCGCCCGCCAGCTTCCCGGGCGTACTTGATGTCTCTGGAGGGTGGCGCTCCGAAGCGCCGGGCGTATTCGCGACTGAACTGCGCGACGCTTTCATAGCCCACTCGCAGCGCGGCGGTGTTCACGTCAACCCTCTCGGTCAGCATCAGGCTGCGCGCGGCTTGCAACCGTAACGACTTTTGATACTGAACAGGGCTGGTGCCGGTCAGCTTGCGAAAATTGTGATGCAGCGTCGAACTGGCCATTCCCGATAGCTGAGCCAGTTGAGCTACATGCAGCGGCTCGTCGTAGTGAAGTTTCAACCACTCAATGGCCCTCACGATGCCTTTGTCTCTGTAACCATCGCGCGTCACGCTGCGTAACCACTGGCCAGCGCAACTCAGCAACAACCGGACACATATCTCCCGCTTGATAAGGTCCGACATCAAGCCTGCTTCCAGCGGCTGCCCGGTCAGCGCGGAGAGTCGAGCGAAGGCGTCGAGCATTTCACTTGATGCCATGCCAGACGCAAAGCCTCGGGCCTCAGGTGTCGCCTCTTGCTTCAGCGGTGCCTGGGTCTGGATAACGTCGTTGAGCATGGAAAGATCGAGCTTCAACACAATGGATAAATAGGGTGTCTGCTCGCTGGCGGCAGTAACGCGAGCCAGCGTCGGAATATCGACCGATGTGACGAAGAAAGACCCTTGCGCAAACTCACAGGCTTGCTCGCCGAAGGTGATCTCCTTGGCGCCCTGCAGAATGATGGCCACACAGGGCTCGTAAATGCAGTAGGTGGGCGTGGCCAGTTTGTCCATTCGGTAGAAGGTGAGGTCTGGAATGGACGTTTTGCAGACGTCGTTCAAGCCAATCTGCGGGGTGACCTTTCCGATAAGCCGCTTGAGTGCCTGGAGGCGTTCATCGGGCTCGGCGGGTGCACGCGAAGTCAGGGAATGCACAGGGTTCAAACCGAACTGCGAGATGGAACTGCTCGTCATCACATGCGCCCCTTTTAACCGAATGTTCGAGTCTGCTGAGAGTGCGTGCTCAGCACAAGTGCATCGGCAGGATTGTGCAAAAGACAAGGCGTATTAGGGTCACTCGCCTGATCTGCATTGTTCTAGTTTCCATTTACCCATACTGGCTTTTATGAGCCTTTTGAAACCTCAACCGTGAAAGGAACGCCGGATGGACAGACGAGATTTTCTTACCTATTCAGCGGCGGGTGCTGTTGCCGCCGCTTTGCTGCCCGCATCCAGTATCGCAAGTACGGCGGCCGCAGCCCCGGTGCCCTCCTCGCTGACTGAGCGCGCAAGCGTGATGCGCACGGAAGGACGGCTGGTGCGCGCAAACCTGCCCCTCAATCTGCCCTCGCCGACAATGAGGTACATGACGCCGCAACGCTTTGGTATGGGCGGGACGCAGATCGGCAATATCTTTGCGCCGATCAGCGACGAACAGGCGGATCTGGTTCTCCAGGCTGCCTGGAATGCCGGCATAAGGCTTTATGACACCTCGCCGTTCTACGGGTTTGGCCTGAGCGAATATCGCTTGGGCCGCTTCCTGCGGGGCAAAGATCCAGCCGACTACGTGATCTCCACCAAAGTCGGTCGCGTATTGACGGCCGCCGGTGGCGCGCGACAGGATCATGCTATCTGGAAATCACCGGCGCCCTTCAATTACCGGTATGACTACACCGCAGCAGGCGCGCGTCGCTCCGTGGAAGACAGCCTGCAGCGGCTGGGGCTGCCACGTATCGATATCGTCTTCATCCATGACCTCTCGCCAGATAACACCGAACTGGAAGGCGGATGGGAAGCGGCGTATCGAATTGCGCGTACCGGCGCGATGGTCGAGCTTGAAAAGATGCGGGACGAGGGCCTCATCAAGGCATGGGGTTTTGGAGTCAATACGCCGAATGCGGTGGTTCAGGCAATGGGCAGCGATGACCCGACGCCCGACATCGTGCTGCTTGCCTGCCAGTATTCCCTCATCGACCACAGTGAAGCGTTACGCAATACCTTTCCGGCGCTGCACAGGAAAGGCACCAGCGTTGTAGTGGGAACCCCTCTCAATGACGGGTTTCTGGGAGGGCGCAACCGATACAACTTCAGCCTGGAGCTACCTGCCGGGGCGGTAGAAAAGCGCAAGCGAATCATGGCGGTTGCTGCCCGGCATGGCATCGACATTCATACTGCCGCCCTGCAATTCGCAGCGGCACACCCGCAAGTGTCAGCGATCATTCCGGGGGCGCGCTCGCCGGGGCAGATAATGTCCAATGTACAGGCAATGAAGGTGGGTATTCCCGCAGCGTTTTGGGCGGAACTGAAAAGCCAGAGCTTGATGGATGCTCAAGCGCCTGTTCCTTCTTGACCAGTCGCTTCCTGACGGTTCGATCCTGAAAAGAAACCGGTCTTCTGATTCCATGACAAAAACCACGGCGAGATTCTACCCAGCGAAAATCAACTAGACGACCGGTCGGTCTATGAGTAGGATGCTCGCCATTATGAAGAAACCAGTCCACGACATGCGCCAGCACATCATCGATGTTGCCAGGTCACTGATGACGAACAAAGGCTACACCGCTGTCGGTCTCGCAGAAGTATTGAGCACGGCGGGCGTACCCAAAGGCTCGTTTTACTACTATTTCAAATCCAAGGAAGAATTCGGTCAGGCGCTGCTGGAAGAGTATTTTTCCGAGTACCTGGGCCGGGTCGACGCCCTTATGGCACGCCCCGGCACAGGCGCTGAACGGTTGCTGGCCTATTTTATGTACTGGTCAGAAACCCAAGGCACCGACCTCCCGGAAGGCAAATGCCTGGTGGTCAAACTCGGCGCTGAAGTGTGCGATCTGTCCGAGGACATGCGTTGCGTGCTGGAAGTCGGTACTGCAAAAATCATCCAGCGCATCAGCGCCTGTGTCGAAATGGGTGTATCCGACGGCAGCATTCACCCTGAAGGCGATCATCAGGGTTTCGCAGAATCGCTTTATCAACTCTGGCTTGGCGCCTCCCTTCTGGTGAAGGTCAACAAGTCCACCGAGTCTTTCGATAAAGCGTTGAACATGACCAAGCGCCTGCTCAAGTAGCGGGTGCTTTTTTTTAACCATTTTTAGTAGACGACCGGTCTACTTTTGGATGTTTTCTATGAATGACTTGAGTAAGGCCACCGACCTTTTCTCTCCCGTGCAGATGGGCTCGATCGATCTGGCGAACCGGATTGTGATGGCGCCTGTGACACGCAGCCGCTACGCCGAGGACGGTGTGCCAAACGACCTGCACGCCACCTACTATGCGCAACGTGCGACAGCAGGAATGATCGTGGCCGAAGCAACCAACATTTCCGCTCAAGGCCGGGGCTACGCCGCAACGCCCGGGATCTGGAACGAGAAGCAAGTGGCGGGCTGGCGGAAAGTGACCGACGCGGTGCATGCCGCCGGTGGCAAGATCGTCAGCCAGCTCTGGCACGTTGGCCGGTTCTCCAGTGTTGATCTGCAACCCGGCGGGGAAGCCCCGGTAGCGCCCTCCGCCCTCCAGGCTGAAGGCAACACCTATACCGTCGACGGTTTTGTGCCTGTGTCCATGCCGCGCGCGCTGGAAACCGATGAAATCCCCGGCATCATCGCGCAGTACAGGCACGCAGCCGAGAACGCCAAGCGAGCCGGTTTTGATGGCGTTGAAGTGCACTCGGCCAACAGCTATCTGCTCGACCAGTTTCTGCGCGACTCCACCAATCAACGCACCGATCACTACGGCGGTTCGATAGAAAACCGCGCCCGCCTGACACTGGAAGTGACCCAGGCCATCGTGGACATCTGGGGCAATGACCGGGTCGGCATTCGCTTGTCACCGGTGACGCCCGATGCGGGCAACACCGCGCCGGACAGCAACGTAATGGGCCTGCACGGTTATCTGATCCAGCAGTTGAACACGCTCAATCTTGCGTATCTGCACTTCGTCGAGGGCGCAACCGCCACGTCCCGCGAAGTGCCGGAAGGGGTCGATATGGACGCCCTGAGCGCTCAGTTCCACGGCCCGTTCATTGGCAACAACAACTACGACCTTGAGATGGCGGTCGAGCGCCGGGCGCAAGGCAAGATCGACGCGGTCGCATTCGGCCGCCTGTTCATCTCCAACCCCGACCTGGTTGCCCGCCTGTTTCATGGGGCCGAACTGACCATTGCTCCACGTGAGTCGTACTACGGCGGGGGTGCCAAAGGCTACACCGACTGGCCGCTCGGTCAGTATTGAAGGCGACTCGAGCCCTGCCCCATTTCTGCTGTTCCCTCCCCAGGAGTACTACCCATGAGCAAGAACATCAAAGCCGTACCCACCAGCGATTACAACGCCGTCATCGCAACCGCCAGCAAATACGTAGAGGGCTTGCGTATCGGTAGCGTCGCCACTATCGAAGAAGCGTTCCACAAGGATGCGGTGATGTATGGCTTCACCAACGGTCAACTATTGGGCGGCCCGATCAGCAACCTGTACACGTTTGTCGAAACCAACGGCACTGCGCCCGATATCACAACGCGCCTGGACATACTTGCCATCACTCCAACCACCGCAGTGGTACGCATTGACATGGAAAAGGATGCGATCGGCGCTGACTACAATGACTACCTGACGCTGATCAAAATCGATGGCACCTGGAAAGTGATTGCCAAGGTTTACCACCAGTTTGAAGGTTGATTCGACAGGAGCGTGCCGGCACAAGAGAGCGCCGGCACCTCACCAACAGAGGAATATCTGATGTCCAGAATTTTTGTCATCGGGGCCGCAGGCAAGGTTGGCCAACGCCTTATAAAAAACCTTGGCGACAGCGGTCATGAAGTGATCGCGCTGCACCGCAAGCAAGAGCAGGCGGCGCTGATCAAGGCTACCGGCGCCCTGCCCTTGCTCGGCAACCTGGTCGAGATGGATGCACCTGCGCTGGCCAGCGCAATGACGGGCAGCGACGTGGTGATTTTCACCGCCGGGGCTGGCGGTGCAGGCATTGAGCTGACCAACGCCATTGACGGTGAAGGGCTGAAAACTTCGGTTGCAGCCGCTGAACTCGCCGGCGTGCGGCGTTTCCTGCTGGTGTCGGCATTTCCCGAAGCCGCACGCGGTACAGACATCGGCGCGGGTTTCGAGAATTACATGCGGGTCAAGAAAGACGCCGATGTATGCCTGGCATCGTCTGCACTGGACTGGGTCATTCTCAGGCCAGGCACCTTGGTCGATAGCGCAGGTTCGGGCCAGGTCCGTGCAGGTCTGGCCATTCCGTATGGCGACATCCCGCGCGATGACGTAGCGGCTTTTCTGGCAGCACTGATCGACCAGCCTGAAATATCCCGACAGATCATCGAACTTACCGAAGGCACCACGCCTGTCGAGCTGGCTATAAAAGCCCTCGGCACGCGCTGATACGGATCAGAAATGGCTAGCCAAGCTCACTGTCTTTGATATTGGCAATCGGCCCGAGAATGGCCGGATCAAACTCCCGGATTGCCCCGCCCTCGAGCAGCAACCGTGGAAGGTCCGGATTGGCCAGCGCGCCCTTGCCCACGGCGATGATGTCTGCGCCATCGCGAAAGACCTGCGCGGCTTTTTCCGGGTCGTGCAACCCGCCATTGGCGATCAGCGCAACATCGGGCGCGTAGCGACGAGCCAGTCTGACCAGGCTGGCCTCACCCTGCGCGAAGGCTGGCTGCCAGGCCTGGTGCTCCGTGATGTGAATGTAATCGACACCGGCATCGGCCAGTGCGCCAAAAATGACCTCTGCGTCGCGTTCGCCTCCCGCCCATTTGTGCTGAAAATCGTTGACCTTGCCTTGCGAAATACGCACGCCAACCGGAGCCTGCCCGGCGGCCTTTTTCACCTCGGCGATGACATCGAGCGTAAGGCGCAGACGCTGGTAGACGTTACCGCCCCATTGGTCTGTTCGCTGATTGGTGTAATCGGTCAGAAACTGATCCAGCAAATAGCCGTTTGCGCCATGAATCTCGACCCCGTCAAACCCTGCTGCACCAACAGCCCGTCGCGTGGCGCGGGCGAACCCGTCGAGGGTATCGGCGATGTCCTTGTCGCTCATCGCCCGCGGCACCCGATAGCGGCCCTCGCCATAATAGAACGCCATCTGTTCACCTTTTGGGCGAATGGCAGAGGGGCCAGCGGCTTCGTTGACGAAGCGATTGGCCTGACTGAGCGCCCCCGCGTGCATGATCTGCGCAATTACCGCACTGCCATGACGATGAACCGCATCGGTCGTGGCGCGCCATGCCAGGGCTTGCTCGTCATCGGTGAGGCCAGGCTGGAACGGGTATCCTTGGGAAAAACTGCGATCGGTGTAGTTGCCCTCGGTGATAATCAGACCGAAACCGCCTTTGGCGAATCGCTCGTAGTACCGAGCCATGGCCTGTGTTGCGCAGCCCTGCTCGGTCGCGCTGACTCGGGTCATGGGCGCGAGTGCGAACCTGTTCTTCAGTTTCAGACTTCCCATATTGAACAGCGCTGGAACGTCTTTGTTTATCTCGCTCATACTTCAAAACCTCACCGTGCAGGTAGCCTGCGATTGGCCCGCAGTCATTGACAGAACCTGCACGACGGTAAGTCTTGAGGCCGCTCAGCGGAACCCAGCCATTCAGATAAGGCGCTTTAACGGAAATGGATAGAATCTGTGCAAATTTCTGACATTGAGGTGTTCGCGGCCATCGCCTCCAGCAGGAGCCTGTCCGAAGCAGCACGGCGACTCGGGTTATCTCCGATGGCGGTTTCCAGACGCCTGGCTGCGCTGGAAAACGACTTGGGCGTGAGGCTGGTTCACCGAACAACCCGCTCGGTATCACTGACCCCGGAAGGCGAAGTTTTTCTGCCTCACGCCAAGACGATGCTGCAAGCAAGCGAGGCCGCCCGTGCCACGCTGAAAGCGGACGCAGGCACTGCCAGCGGCATTTTGCGAGTGACAGCACCCAGCGTGTTTGGCCAGACAGTCATCATGCCGCTGCTGCCCGAATTGATGCTGGAAAATCCGGCATTGAGCATCGACCTGACGCTCTCGGACAGCATCGTCGACATTGCCGGGCTGGGGATCGATGTCGCCATCCGGATTGCCACGATACGCGACTCGGCCTTGGTGGCCCGGTCGTTGGCACCCAACCCTCGGGTCGTGTGTGCAAGCCCCGACTACCTTGTGCGGCGCGGCACGCCGACGGTAATGGACGATCTCAGGCACCACCCGTGTATTGCCTTGCATGGCATGCCTTACTGGTCTTTTACCCGGGGCGGCGAGCCCGTGACCATTCGGGCGCAGGGGTCTTTTTCTGCCAACAGTGTCGAAGCCGTCCGTACGGCCAGCAAACAAGGCCTGGGGCTGGCCATGCTGACCTATTGGGATATTCAGCAGGAAATCAGGGAAGGCAGTCTTCGGCAGATAGACTTTGAAGATGCCCTCCCCGAACAACTGTCGATCACGGCGGTGCTGCCAACACGCCAGCGTGTTCCTCACCGGGTGCGCCTGTTCGTTGACCGCCTGGAAGCAGAGCTTCAGAAACACAACGCAGGCTCAACGGGTACAGCCTCGTCAACGAACGAACCGGCATAACGCCGGTTCGCACTCTCTGCGCTGCACTCAAACGCCGACCCTCAAGGCTTCCAGTTGCCACCCTCGACGATGACCGCATTAGGGTCAGTGCCTTCGGCCAGCTCAGGGCGCACATACTGGTCGTAGAGTTTGAGCAGGTATTTCTCTTCGCCCAGTCTGGTCAGCTCGGTGTTGACCCAGTCACGCAGTTCAATGTTGCCTTTCTTGACGGCTGGAGCGATGGGCGCTTCGTCACCCAGCTTTTGCTCCAGCACGCGGTAGCCGGGGTTTTTCTTCGCCCAGCTGAACAGCACCAGGTTGTCCTGCGCATAAGCGTCGCCACGGCCATTGGCCAGCGCTTGCAGGGACTCGGAGTTTTTCTCGAACTTCAGCACTTTCCAGTCCGGGTGGTTTTTCGTCAGCCATATATCCGCGGTGGTGCCGGTGGTAACGATGGTGGTCTTGCTTGCCAGATCGTCCAGCGTCTTCACCGGGCTGGCTTCGGGCACCAGCGCCTGCACCGCAACGCGCAGGTTGGGGTGGGTGAAGTCCACGGCCTCGCTGCGTTCCGGGGTGACGGTCATGTTGGCCAGAATCAGATCGACCTTGTCGCTCTGCAAAAACGGGATGCGGCTGGCAGGCTCGACCACCACGAACTCGACTTTCTTCTCGTCACCCAGCAGGTCCTTGGCAAAACGCTTGCCCAGGTCTGTGTCGAAACCGACGTATTGACCTTGTTCGTTGACGAAGCCAAAAGGCGGTTTGTCGCTGAACACGCCGACAATCAGTTTGTCACGGGCCTTGATGGTTTCGAGGTAGCTGGTGGATGGTGAAGGTGCAGCCTTGGCGACCGGCTTCTGTTCGGCGGGCTTGTCGCAGCCGGCCAGCAGAGTAAAGGCAATCAACGGTAAAACGAGGGCAGTCTTGAAGCTCACGATGCTTTCCTTTTTGGCATGTTTTCCACGTAGGAGAACCTCTCCAGGAACTGCTGCGCGCGTGCGGTCTGCGGGGCGCTGAAGAAAGTTTCGGGGTCGTTCTGTTCCGCGATGATTCCACGGTCCATGAACAGGATTCGGTCAGCTACCGCTCTCGCGAAGGCCATTTCATGGGTGACGATGAGCATGGTCATGCCGCCCTGTGCCAGATCGAGTATCACTTCCAGCACTTCCTTGACCATCTCTGGATCAAGGGCTGCAGTGACTTCATCGAACAGCATGACTTTGGGGTTCATGCACAGCGCACGTACGATGGCGATACGCTGCTGCTGGCCGCCGGACAGCTCGCGTGGATAGGCGTCGCGTTTGTCGGCCAGGCCCACCCGTTCCAGCAGCGCTTCAGCCTGCTGACGGGCCTCGACCGCCGCACGCTTTTGCACGCGCAACGGGCCGAGCAGGATGTTATCGAGCACAGTCATGTGTGGAAACAGGTGATAGCTCTGAAACACCATGCCGATCTGCTGCCTCACCAGCCGCCAGTCGGCGTTGGCCGGCAGCGCCTTGCCGGCAAAATGCAGAGTGCCCGCGTGGCCCAGCTCCAGACCATTGAGGCAACGCAGCAAGGTGCTCTTGCCGCAACCGCTGGGGCCGAGAATCACCACGACCTCGCCCTCCTGCACCTTCAGGTCGACGTCTCGCAATACCGGTGTAGCACCGAAGTTTTTACTGAAACCGGACAGTTCGATCAATGTGCTCATACGTGATTCCAGCGCCGTTCAAGCACGCGCGAGGCGGCTGACAGCGGATAGCAGACGATAAAAAAGAACAAAAACAGAAAGCCGTAGATCAGCACCGACTCATAAGTGCGCTCGATAATCTGCTGGCCGACCTTGGTGATGTCGATGACGCCGATCAACACTGCCAGCGAACTGGTCTTGATCAGGCGCGTGTAGACATTGATCACCGGCGGCGTCAGGCGCTTGAGCGCTTGCGGCAAGAGCACTCGACCATACAACTGGCCCAGACCGAGGCCGATCGCCAGGCCCGCTTCACGTTGCCCGCGCGGGATGGAACGCAACCCGCCGCGCACCACTTCGCCGACCTCGCTGGCCCCCCACAGCGACAACACCAGAACCGCGCACCAGAACGCCGGAATGCTCAGGCCAAAGAAGATCGGCAAGCCAAAGAAGAACAGGTACAACCAGACCAGCACGGGGATCGCCCGGAACAGCTCCAGATAAATGCGCAGCGGTATCTCGAGCCAACGCTTGCCGAGGCTGCGCAACACGCCGTAACACAGGCCACCCACACTGCTGAAGACAATCGCAAGCAGCGAAATTCCCAGTGTGCGGCCTGCCCCGGTGATCAATTGCGGCGCCGACACCCACAACAATTCAAGACCCGAACTGGCCATGCTGGAGCCTCCTTTCCAGAAGGCCAAGCAACAGCGACAACGGCAGGAACAACAGCACACACAGGCCGGTCATCACCGCGAGCATCTCGTAGGTCTTGTAATACAGCGCGATGTAGCTTTTGGTGGTGTACAGGATTTCCGGTACCGCAACCGCCGACACCACGGTGGTTTCCTTGAGCAGGAAGACAAAGTTGGCGAACAGTGCCGGCAGGCTGAGGATGCCCGCCTGCGGCAGAATGACGTGCCGCAGCAACTGCCAGCGAGACAACCCGATGGACAGGCCGGACTCGATCTGCGCCTTGGGCACCGCTTCAATCCCCGCCCGCAGGATCTCGGTCAGGTAAGCACCGCCGAGGAACGTCATGGCGATCACCGCCGAGGCAAAGCCCGACACGCGAATGCCCATCGTCGGCAAAGCGAAGTAGATGAAAAACAGCTGGATCAGCAACGGCGTGTTACGGGCGAGTTCGACGTACACCGGCACCAGACGGTGCAACACCGGCACCCGAAACATGGCAATCGCTGCATTGATGATCGCCACGCTCAGCGAGGTCAGAATCGCAATCAGCCCTACTTGAAGGGTGACACCAACGGCTTTGAAAAACGCAGGCAACGTGGAAAGGGCGAACGCGTAATCGAAGGTCATCGCGGGCCTTCTACGTGATGGTAAGCGAACGGGAGAGACATCAGGCGGGGCCTTGAACTGGCTGATTGATATATAGCTTAACCGTCTGTTTTGTATAAATTTAATACCTGTTTCGCATAAGCATAGAGCGGGAACGGTGTATGACTCAAGGCTGCGCACCTGCGCCTTGCTAAGCACCAAATGGAATTAATACATACTAACTCAGTATTTATGGATCTATACGGATTCGCAGTAGTGTGAGCATCACTTGGCCGCCCGCCCAGGCCAAACCCATGCAAAAACTGTGAGAGCCGCCTCATGTCTGATTCTGCAAACGTCATCGATTTCAATCTTTACCGCAAACGACGCCAGGCACGGGCTGCGGCTGAACTGATGTGGGCCATGTACGTCGCCAGGGCCAGCGTTTCCAGTTTCACCGTTGCCGTTGCAAGCACCTCCAGCGAGACGCGCCAGGCCTGAATCAATGAATTTTCTACACACCGTTGAGGGTCAGGAACAAACAGCACAGGGATCCGGTGACAGCATCCAGAGCGATGAGGACCTGATAGGCCCCCGGGTCGCGCGCAACCTGCAACGGTTGCGCAGCAAACGCTATTTATCCATGGACGCACTCGCCCGCCTGACCGGCGTCAGCAGAGCAATGCTTGCGCAAATCGAGTCAGGCCGCAGCGTGCCGTCAATCAAGGTGCTGTGCAAGATTGCCAAAGGCTTGAAGGTCTCGATCGCTGCATTTCTCGAGGACCGCGCCTTTGAAGGCGTGGAGCTGTTGCCTGCGCAACACAGCAAGCGGTTGGTCAGTGCCAGTGGTGTGTTTGTCAGTCGGGCGTTGTTCCCCTTCGACATGGCACGCCAATCGGAATTCTACGAGATACGCCTTGGTGCATTGGGGGAAGAAATCTCCAAAGGGCATGGCCCCGGCGTGCAGGAAAACCTCGTGGTCGCCCAGGGCGTACTCGAAGTCAGCGTCAATGAAGAGCGCTACCTGTTGTCCACCGGCGACTCGATTCTGTTCTACGCCGACCAGCCGCACCGCTACCGAAACCCCGCCGACAGTGAAGCGTTGGCGTTTCTGGTGATGACCTACCCCGAGCGCATGGACTGAGCCCTGACGCAGGTGCGAAGTCCGTGACTCGGGAGCTTTCCACGCCGACCTTCGAAGTGGCAGTGAGCGCTGTCGGCGCTAGCTTGATGGGCTTTTAGCTGTCAGCGCGGTCAGGGGACTATTCTAAAAGCATACTTGGCGATATTTTCGGCGTTAAGCGTTTCTCTGGTCATCGGATGCTCAGGCTTGCCTGCGAGGAATTGGGCAAGTTTTTTCATATCCATGAACACCAGGTCCTTATTTGCCTCTCGGCTGTAAGACTCCGACATGTCCGTTGCCTTACCTGCCAGGCCGATCACCTGCTGATCCGAACTGGTCAGCGACAATTCTTCACCAAAAAGGCATTGCGTCGCGTCGTCTGGGTGGTCCGCCGCATCCTTGAAGCCCGGTTTATTGGAGGCAGCATCGGCCTTAGAGACCGTACGCAACTTATTGAATTGTTTAGATAAATTTAGGGCTGCGCGTATGTCGGCAACAACCGCCTGCCGCTCGTAACGGTTGTTTACAAAGGCCGCAACAGTCTCCCTGACCCCCGCGCCCGGATTCAGGCTCAGCAAGCGCACTCCGTAGGCCACATTATTTTCGTAATCCTCCCGCGCCGGTATTACCTGCAATCTTGTGGCACGCGCGCTATCTGGTCGCCTGGAGACGGTCGCGGGAGCCACCGGAACGGCTGGACGAGGCGCTTGAGCACGAGCGGGACGAGGCCCTAGTGCGCGGTGCAGCGCAACACTCAAATTCATCAGCGGGTTTTCCATAAGGCTCTCTCCCGTATCGATACTTGGCGCAATGCCCACACCCTGCAAGGCGTACGCTATATCCATGGGGATCGGGCGGCGATGCAATATATGTCTTTCAAGCGCGGCGCGCAGGTCCTCCATATCAACCCCCTGCTGAGCCAATCCTTGCAGCGCGGCGTCGGCCTCGTTATTACCATGATTACGCATCACAACCCTGTTAGCGCCTGTGGGTACCTGGTTTACGCGTGGCGGGCTTCTGTCTACAGGCCTTTGAGAGGCAGACGCGTTCGAAGCGCTCGACGGACGTCTCTGATTAGGCGTCATCAACCCGGCGAACCGCCCCAATAACGTACGCTGGTTGCTGCCCGATGATGATTCCGTAGAAGTGGGCGGCACCGTCGACCGCTCCGGCGTCCTTACGGAGGACCGCGCTGCTGTTCTTGGGGGGGGCTGACGCCTCCTGTTGGCGAACCTCCCGACGGAGAGCCGCACGGAACGCGGTAGCGAGCTCTGAGCCACTAATGAGTTCACCCGCTAGCAGGTGAGGGAAATGCTCGATCAAAATACTCTGTACTGTTCGAGAAGGAAGAGCTATCGCGTGGCGACGCATGGCATTGTCAATCATGGTGTTAATACCGGCAAGATCAGCGCCCGCGTCAACCAATTGTTGAACAATTCTATTGGCGTGTGGCACCGCACCTGTGTGGCGTGGGGAGGTACCGGCAAGCGCCTGCGGTGTGCGTCCTCCCTCTGTGCGTACATGCGACGCTGCTGCATCAGCCTCCGGCGTGTGTCTTTCCTCTGCACGTGCCTGCGGCGCTGCAGCCTCGGCAGACTCCTGCGGCCTGATGGGCACTCCAGCCTCCGCCGTTGGCGGCATACCCTGCGCCACCCACTCCCTGGTTTGGCGCGACAGCGGCCTGGCTCGCAAAAGCATTTCGCGTCGATCTCGCGCCTGCGACGCGGGTGCATCCGGAGGCGCCGGCAAGCGCGGACTGTTCGAGGATCTCGCGCCACTGCTGGATCCGTGTGCGCCCCCCGATGCTGGCTCGGGGTCTGTGTGGCCAACAAAATAAGCGCCCGATGGTCCCGCTCTATTGATACCCGCCATATGCTGATCCTCTCCGATCTTCTGCCTGCGGACCGAATCACCCGCAAGATCAGCTCTGTGTGGAAAAAGAGCAGGAAAGAGTTCCATCACACCTTTCCCTATACACCCTGGGGAACGTACACCACACAACCAGACACACCCTCTAAAAATACCAATAAAGCATAATTAGTTATCAAATAAATCACAAAAACCTATATTAGCTTAGAAGAAAAAAGACTTTTACAGCGCCCTTCCATAAGAATACGGTCTTAAAACCAGCTACAGCGCTGCGCTCGACTTGAAGAGGATTTTTCCATGCCCCGCACTCAACCTTCGACATTCCCAAACGGATTCGTGTATCGGAGGGCAGCACGATGAGCGGGCGCCCTCTCCTCACGCGCCTGCTGTTCGCCGCTATTACTGTCACCCTGCTCGGCTGTTCGCCTTCGGGCCAGGACAGCCAGGCTGGCAAGACACTCAAGGTCACTTTTTTCAGAGACAACACCACGCTGGTCAGCCTTGACCCGTTCCAGGTGTACTGGCTGGAGCACCGAGTGGTGCTGCGTAACGTTGCCGAGTCGCTGACCGATCAGGACCCGCAGAACGGCGACATCATTCCCTGGCTGGCGGAACGCTGGGAGGTCAGTGACAACGCGCTGGAGTACACCTTTCACTTGCGCAAGGACGTGACGTTCAGCAATGGCACGCGCTTCGATGCTCAGGCCGTAAAGACCGCCTATGACACCAACAAGGCGTTCGCCGACCAGTTGCCGGCCACCTTTGGCGCGACCTACCTGAAAGGCTACGACCACGCTCAAGTGCTGGATTATTTCACCGTCAAGCTGGTGCTGGCCAAACCCAATGCCGGATTCCTGCAAGCCACCTCCACCACCAACCTCGCCATACTCGCCCCGCAGTCCTACGCACTCAGCGTCAAGGAGCGTTCATTGGGCGCGATCATCGGCACCGGGCCTTTCGTGCTGGAGCGCTACACCCCGGAGAGCGGCCTGCGTCTGACCAAGCGCAAGGGCTATGCCTGGCCATCAGCCAACGCACAAAACAAGGGCGAGGCGCATCTGGATGCAGTCGACGTCAGCTATGTGCCGGAAGAAAGTGTGCGCAACGGCCAGTTCGTTCAGGGCCAGGTGGATATTCTCTGGCCGCGCAACCCGTTTTCCGAGGTCGATCTGAACCTGTTCAAATCCAGGGGCGCGACCATCCAGAGCCGTTCGCTGCCAGGGCCGGCCCTGAACATGTACCCCAACACCCGTGGCAATCGCACCCTCGCCGACCGTAACGTGCGTCTGGCCCTGCAAAAGGCCATTGACCGCAAAACCTATGCAGCCACGGTTTACAACCCGCAGTTCCCGGTGGTTTCGGGCATCTACGATGTCACCACACCGTTTTACAAAAACCAGGCTGACAAACTGGCCTACGACCCTCAAGGGGCCGAACGCCTGCTCGACGAGGCTGGCTGGGCAAAAAATGCCGACGGCTATCGCTACAAGGACGGCAAGCGCCTGAAACTGGCTTACAACCTGTCGCCCGCCGAAACCGCTGGTGACGTGCTGATCCAGGATCAACTGCGCAAAGTCGGTATCGAGTTCAAGCTCAACGTAGTCACCACCGCCGAGTGGGCCGCGAACAATGCCGCGGGCAACTACGACCTGACCTACAACTACATGACCCGCGCCGACCCGATCATCCTGCAGACAATCATCGACCCGCGCAGCGCCAACAGCTCAACGCTGGCCACCAACCTTTACGCACCGCAAACGCTGCCAAAGGCCCTGGAACTGTTCGATGCCGGACTGACCGCCACGCGCAGCGAGCAGCGCGCAAAAGCCTATGGCGACTTGCAGGATTTGCTGATCGACGAAGGTTCGGCATTCCCGGTCTATGAGCGGGTCTGGCAAGCCGCCACTGCAAAAAACGTGCGTAACTTCCACTGGACCGCCGAAGGGTTCGCGCTGTTCAACGACATCGAGATCGCAGCGCCATGAGCCGTTATATCCTCGGCCGAATCGCGCAGGCGTTGCTGGTGCTCTGGGGTGCCTACAGCATCACCTATTTCATTCTGTACCTGCTGCCCGGTGACACGCTGTCGATCATGCTCAGCGCTTCCGGTGTTGAAATCGACTCGCTGTCCGCGCAGGACCTTGCCAAGGCCAAGTTGTATTACGGGCTGGATCGCGGGGTTTTCGAGCAGTACTTAGACCTGTTGTGGGGCGCGATTCACGGCGATTTCGGCAATTCGCTGACCCTCAACCGCCCGGTCTCGGAACTGCTGGTCGAGCGTCTGCCGCAAACCCTGAGCCTGGCCGGCCTGGCCATTGTGCTGTCGCTGATCGGCGGGATCGGTCTGGCGTACCTCACCGCCTACGTGCGCTGGCAGCCGCTGAAAGTGGCGCTGTCACGCTTGCCGTCGCTGGGCTTTTCGGTGCCGGTGTTCTGGATGGGCCTGCTGTTCATCCAGTTGTTCGCGTTCAGCCTTGGCTGGTTCCCGGCGACCGGCAATCAGGGCTTCGCCAGCCTGATCCTCCCCGCCGTCACGCTGGCGATCCCCAGCGCTGCGGTGTACGCGCAGGTCCTGCAACGCGGCTTTCAGGGGGTGTGGAAAGAACCCTACATCATTACCGCCTACGCCAAAGGCCTGACCCGCGCGCAGGTTCAGGCCCGCCATGCGTTCAAGAACGCCGCCCTGCCGCTGTTGACGCTGATCGGTCTGCAAGTGGGCAACACGGTTTCCGGGGCCGTGCTGGTGGAAACCATCTTCGCCCGCGCCGGGGTCGGCCGCCTGGCTCAGGAAGCCGTGCTGCGCCAGGACATTCCGGTGGTACTGGCCATCGTTGCGGTTTCGGCCGCAGCCTTCGTTGTGGTCAATCTGATTGTTGACCTGCTGTACCCCGCGCTGGATCCGCGCATCGCCCACACGCCAAAGGTCTCTTGACGCCATGACCATTTTCGACGACCGCCTTGCACGCCTGACCCAGGCTGTTCTCACCTCTAAAACCCCATCGGCGGCGCAATGGCGACGACGCAGCAACCTGAGCCGAGTTATCGAGGCGGTCAGGCCGCTGCTGCGTCGGCCGGGGTTTGTGCTCGCCGTGGCGTTGGTGGCCTTTGCGCTACTGGCCGCGCTGGCACCCAACCTGTTGACCAGCTACACGCCTTACGCCACCTCGCCCACCGACAAACTCATCCCGCCGAACGCCGTGCACTGGTTTGGCACCGACGAACTGGGCCGTGATCTTTATACCCGCGTTGTGCATGGCTCCAGCCTGTCGGTGCAGGCCGCCCTGCTGGCGGTGGGCATTGCCATGGCCGGCGGCCTGAGCCTTGGGGTGATTTCCGGTTTTGCGGGGGGCCGCATCGATGCCGTGATCATGCGTTTCATCGACGTATTGCTGGCGCTGCCCGGCCTGCTGCTCGCGCTGGCGATTGTCACCGCCATCGGTTTCGGCACCCTCCCGGTGGCTATCGCGGTGGGCGTGGGGATCATTCCGGGTTTCGCCCGCACCACCCGCGCCGAGGTGCTGCGGGTCAAGACACTGCCGTATGTGGAAGCGGCGCGGCTAGGCGGCGCCAGTTGGACCCGCACCCTGCTGCGGCACATTTTGCCCAACGCCTGGGGCCCGGTGGCGGTGCTCGCTACGCTGGACTTCGGCGCGGCGATTCTGGCCACTGCCGGGCTGAGCTTTCTCGGCTTCGGCGCAGAGCCGCCAGCCGCCGAATGGGGCACGCTGATCGCCAACGGCCGTCACTTTCTGATAACAGCACCTTGGGTATCGCTGCTGCCCGGCCTGTTTCTGGTCGGCGTGGTGTTCAGCTTCAACCACATCGCCCGCACTCTGGAAGAGGTTCAACGATGACTGACAGCCCGCCACTGATCGACATCCGTCATCTGAGTGTCGCTTACCGTTTCGACGGCCAGATCAACCAGGCCGTGCGCAGCGTGTCATTCCAGGTGGCCAGCGGCGAAACCGTGGCGATTGTCGGCGAATCCGGCTCCGGCAAGTCAACCCTGGCCAACGCGATCCTCGGCCTGCTACCGGACAACGCGCGCATCAACGGCGGCGAACTGCATATCGATGGTCACGACCTGAGCCACGCCTCCGAGCGCGAGAGACGTCGGGTTCGCGGCAGTGTGATCGGTCTGGTGCCACAAGACCCGATGGTCAGCCTCAACCCGACATTGCGCATCGGTCGGCAGATTGCCGAAGCGCTGATTCTGGCCAATGGCCGCCGCTATCCGGCAGTCGATGCCGATGTGCTGGAATTGCTCCAGCAGGTCGGCCTGGACAAGCCCGTGCTGCGCGCCCGACAGTACCCGCACGAGCTGTCCGGCGGCATGCGCCAACGTGTGTTGATTGCCATTGCGCTGGCCGGCAACCCGCGCCTGATCATCGCTGACGAGCCCACCAGCGCGCTGGATGTGACGGTGCAGCGCAAGATCCTCGATCACCTGCAACGACTGGTCGCCGAACGGGGCATTTCCCTGCTGATCATCACCCATGACCTCGGCGTGGCAGCCGATCGGGCTGATCGCGTACTGGTGATGAAAAGTGGCGAGCTGGTCGAACAAGGCGCGCCGCAACACATTCTCATCAACCCGGCTCATGCCTACACTCGCGCACTGATTGCCGCAGCACCGGCTTTCGGCCAGCGCAAAAGCCCGGCAGCACCCCGCGTGGTGTCGAGCAATGACACGCCGCTGTTGACCCTGAGCAACATCGGCAAGACCTATCGCTTGCCTTACGTCAAAGGCGAGGATGCCGATTTTCAGGCATTGCAGGACGTCAATTTCAAGGTGTATCCCGGCCAGACCCTGGCGATTGTCGGCGAGTCCGGTTCAGGCAAAAGCACTGCGCTGCGCATTGCCCTGGGCCTGGAGAAACCGACCTGCGGGCGAGTGTTGCTTGAAGGACGTGATGTCACCGACCTCGGCTGGCGCGAGTTTAGGCCCTTGCGACGGCGTATCCAGTTGGTGCAGCAAAATCCGTTTGCCGCGCTGGACCCGCGCTTTACGTTATTCGAGAGCATCGTCGAGCCACTGGTCTCATTCGGCCTGCTGAAAGGCCGGGAACTGGAACAGGCAGCCCGCCAGTTGATTGAGCGGGTGCACCTGCCAGTGGCTTACCTGGACCGCCTGCCCCGCGAGCTGTCGGGCGGGCAGCGCCAGCGGGTGGCGATTGCCCGAGCGCTGGCGCTGAAACCGGATTTGCTGCTGCTTGATGAGCCGGTGTCGGCGCTCGATGTGTCAGTGCAGGCGCAAATTCTCGACTTGCTGGTAGAGCTGCAAGCCGAATCCGGCATTGCCTACGTGCTGGTCTCTCACGACCTCGCGGTGGTCGCCAGCGTCGCCCATCAGGTGCTGGTGCTCAAGCATGGCAAGACCATCGAACACGGCCCGGCCAGCGACGTTTTCGAGCGGCCGGAAGCCGCCTACACTCAAGAATTGATTGCTGCGATACCCGGCCGCCGCCTGGAGCTACAGGCAGCGGCACAGCACTAAAATCCGGCCCGTTTCAGCCGTCTACTTTCAGGAAGATCATGAACAAAGCCCTCATCGCGTTAAGCCTCGCCACCCTCCTGCTGCCCGGTATCAGCCAGGCTGCCTCGCCCGACGCGCACATCAGCGACGAGCAATACGCCACAGTGCTCAAGGGCCCTTGGCGAGCCAAGGAAAACAGCGCGCGCGACACCTATCGCCATCCACAACAGACCCTGCAGTTTTTCGGTGTGCGGGCCGACCAGACGGTCATCGAAATCACCCCCGGTGGCGGCTGGTACAGCGAAATTATTGCGCCATTGCTCAAAGACCGCGGCCACTACATTGCGGCGCTACAGGCGCCCTCTTCCGATGAATCAAGCAAGCAGGCCGCAGACCGCCTTAAAAAGAAATTCCAGGCCGACCCCGCACGTTATGCCAACGCCGGATTCGTCGAGTTCGACCCGCAAAAACCGGTGTTTGGCGCACCCGACTCGGCCGATCACGTGCTGACCTTTCGCAACGTACACAACTGGATCGAGGCCGACGATGCCCGGCAAATGTTTACCGGGTTCTTCGACGTACTCAAACCGGGCGGCGTGCTCGGTGTTGTAGATCATCGAGGCAACGAAGGCGCAGACCTGCAGAGCATCAAGCAAAGTGGCTACCTGCCCACCGCCTACGTCGTGAAACTGGCCACCGAAGCAGGCTTTGAACTGCAAGCGCAAAGCGAAATCAACGCCAACCGCAAAGACACCAAGGACTACGAGGCAGGCGTCTGGACACTGCCGCCGGCCTTGAAGCTGGGTGACAAGGAGCGCGCCAGGTACCTGGCCATTGGCGAGTCGGACCGCTTTACACTGCGCTTTGTAAAACCGATCAAGACGGCAAGCCGGTAGGCGGCACTGCGCTACAAGCGCCTGGCCAACCGCTGAAAACACAAAAGCCCTGACGCGCAAACGTCAGGGCTTTTCATTGCCGGGCCGGTCGCAGCGCCTCAGCGCTGCGTGACCGAACCGATCAGCAGGTGCAGCACATCATCGGCATGCCGTTGCAGCTCATCATCATCGGCATGGCGCAGTCGTTCATCATTTTCATCATCAATGCGCAGCAGTTGCTCATCATTTCCATGCTCATGCCAGGCATCGGCATCATCATGCACTTCATGCAATCAGCCTCGACGGTGCAGGTCATCATGCACTTCATCATCGGCATAGGCATGCCCATCGGCATCATCATCGGCATGTTCATGCCAGACATCATGTTCATCATTGCCATACCGTCTTCCGACATGCACATCATCGACATGTTGCCGCACTGCATCATCATCGGCATGCCGCAGGTCATCATCATCGACATCATGTCGGCGCTGTTCTTGAACATAGTCATGTCCATACCCGCAGCAGGCTTCATGGTGCACATCATGCCGTCGACCATCATCTCGCACTGCATGGTCGCCATCATCATGGGCATGCCCATCATCGGCATCATTGGCATGGCGTTGTTCATAGGCATCTGCATTGCATTCATCATGTTCGAAACTCCGTAATCGAAAGGGATGTTGAAATTCATGGGCGGATTCTAGAGATACGCAGACATGCCGCAAGACGCTGGTCAAACGGTCGGATTCAACGCTCAAGGCGCTTGATCCTCCATAAAAGCAGCATCCGACTCGTGCATCACAGCGGCATCAACAGCTATAGCAGCTGCCCATGACGCTGCAGCGTCGATCTGATGACGATGGATATGCTTTTGTGATCTATCGATAAAACAAAAAGAAATAATCGGTCTAAACAGCTGCCACTTTGATGAAGTAGAAACGCTGCAAGTTGGCCCTGCTTATTCTTTTTAGTCGCAATAAGCGGTTTTTTATTATTTCAGTCCCTGCACCTGGCTTCTTATAGTGAGCCTTCACTCTGAACGCTGTTATGTGCCCCAAGGAATGCCTGATGCCCGCACGTCTTCTGTTACCTGGCCTGCTATTACTGCTGGCCGGGTGCACTGCCACCCCCGTTTTGCCGGTGCATACAACCAACCCGTCCAGCGCAACCCTGCAGGGCGACAGCCGCCGCCCCGCACAAGCGCAGTGGCTGCGCACCGAATTGTACTTCTCGACCGGGTCGCTGGACGATCCGCAGCATCAAGTGAATGCGGCGCGCTGGCGCGAGTTCCTCGACAAGGAAGTCACCCCGCGCTTTCCGGACGGCTTCACCGCATTCGATGCCTACGGCCAGTGGCGCGACAAAGACGCTGCCCAGCCAGAGCGGTTGAGTACCAAAGTCATTGTCATCCTGCACGAGAACACCGCCACACATCGCGCAGACATCGAAGCCATCCGCCTGGCCTGGAAACGGGTGACGGGCGACCTGTCGGTGTTGCGGCTGTCGCAGCCGGCGGAGATTTCTTTTTGAGTGCTGATTCGCCATTGAACCTCGCCTGTACCTGATCGGCCATTGCCTTACAGGTTCGGCGTTTGATTGCCCACGTGAGCGACGTCGGCCGCTAAGCGTACACAACCAGAATCACGCCAAAAAGCATGATGGTTAATACGGCCTCTTTTCTAGAAAACAACACGCCAATAACGACTTGAAAAACGACAGCCATCGCTACCGCCATACCTCGAAAAACCGATCGATTGCTGTCGCCAGGCTCCAGGGTCTCGGCTGACGAATAGTCTGGCAGCAGTGCGAGGGAGTCAGGTTCAAACCAGTCATACTGCGAGCCCTGGAAAAACGCATAGGCAAGCAGGCATGTAAGGTAGACGGTGTACACGAGGAATCTGGTTAGGCACTTTCTTACTTTTATAAAATTCATATCATGAGCCGACTGAAGCGTTGCCAAGAATTGACAATGAAATTGCCATAACGAGTATCTCTTTTTATTTCCTCAAGCGACAAATCCATACCACGATTATAGCGAGCGCCTATAATCCTAACTTCATCCATTCCAATAGAATCGAACAGATCATGGTCGGCAAGCATGCGCAGATGCTTTGCGACTACATTGATATTGTACACATCGCGCTCAAGGCAGTTAGCCAGCCCCCTTAGCTGATCGGTATTCATATCGTCAGGGTTAAGCCCTAGAGTACGAGCTGCAGTACGAAGCTGTATGCTAACCCACCCGAAGCTTGTTTTTGCCGGCGGCACTGTCACGACTCTCGACGGAGTACCCAAATGGTCAAAGCTTCTTACCTCGAATGCGGCTCTATCTATAAAATTCGGATCGCCTCCTGTTTCAATCCAGCACACCCCAGCCAACAGTTCTACAGGAAGTGAATACTCATCCGCCGATGCTCTAATGTATTGTTTATTGTGGACTAACCACGCATCTTTAAAACGCTGTATGTAGCCACGCCCACCAGCAAAGCGCTCAGGCACCAGCTTCCAAAAAATGACATCCAGTGCACCCCACACTGGACTATGGTTGGAATTCGTACTGCAAAAATCATTCATATCAAATCCTTGATACCTGACTCACCCGCACAAAATATCTGCATTGGAATTCGCGAAGATAAGCGCTTTACGCAAACGGCTTGTTTGCGACCCTGTCCCACCCACCGGAAACCATACCCGCGCTAGCACCGTCTGTACGACGCTGTTGAGAGTATTCAAATTTTATTCGGCCATAGTTCAGTGTGATGGACTCTACCGGCAAGCCCGCATGCTCTGCACCCCGCCCACTGACGGTAGAGATTAAAACCTCCTCCATAACAATATCTAGGTATTTAAATTTCTCACTGCCAGCGCGATGCACTCGAAGCGTTACGGTTTTGATGTGCGAGCCTTTACAGCATAGTTCAAACAGCTTCGGCGTTGCGCGGTCTACATATTTACTGACCTGAAAATCTACAAGCGTCACACCGCCAGCGGACGCACCACCGCTTGAACTAGCAGAATGACTGATCGATTGCACCGCATCATAATGGTAGGATAATAACTCGATCCACCCCTTATGTTCGGCATCCACAGACTCACCTTCAATACCTTCCACTTTCATAAACGTATCAAATGACATGATGATTTCCTGATCTGAGATTTAAGAGAGCCCAACGTACACCGAACTTTTCACCTGTTAAAAGGGCTCATCATTCGAGACCTTAACTTTCAGAATGCGCCGTCAGACTTTTATGCTCATGCAAGTAGGAAGTTCACGCCAGCAACGTAGTAATTATCTCACTCAACGTGTAAGAATTTTCCATTGCGCCGCAGCCCCCCCAACAACCCGGCAAACCCTCCAGACTTTCGTTCTGCTCGACGAGCTACTATCCCCCCTTGCCACCCCACCCCCACCACGCTAACCTCCCCGCCGTTCGCTGCAAAACCAGCGGCTGGGTTTGGCGACCCAAAGAAAAGACAAAAATACGCACCATCGCAAAGCAGCAGATTCTATCGGTCTGACTTTCGCGCTATGGCGGCTGTGTGCGGGAGACCTTCGGGTCTGCCGGGGTTTGTCTTTTTGCCCGGTTCGCCAACCCTCGCACAGCTGCCACCCATTCGTTTGGCGACGATTCGTGGCGGCTCTTGATAAACAAAAAAGAGTGTCATACATGCAAAATATTGCTCTCAGAAACACCCACACCGCCTATTTCGACGCCACTCTGTTTCTGCGCCACAGTCGCATGCTGCGCGCCATTTTTACTGACGCCCAGGCGTGGTTCTGTCTGGCCGACCTTGCCCGGCTGATGGGCAAGGCGCTGGACCAGCGTGCCACGCTCAAGCTTGATGCGGATCAGCGTCGCGAGGTCTGGTTGCAGGCCAATGGCGAGTGCCAGCGGCAATTGATGATCAGCGAGTCCGGCACGCTGGCGCTGCTGGTTCATCACTACGTGCCGGAGAGCCGCGCGCTGCGGCAGTGGCTGACGCATGAGGTGCTGACGGTTTTACACGATCAACAAAACGTGATCCTGGACAACCCCAGAATGACCCAACTGCAATGGCCGGGCACTTCGCTGAGCGTGCTGCACTGGCGCAGCGAAACCTGGATTCGGTTGCGCGATATGCCGAATGTGGTGACCGAGGCAGCGCCCCGGCCGCAGCCGGCGTTATGGCGCAGGGTGTTGAAGCGGGTGGAATGCAAACGCACCGTTGATTGATGAACCCTATACCGTCAAAAACCGTAACGCTGATCGCGTGTTATTCATGGAGGGCGGCCGCATCGTGGCCGACGGCAGCCCGGGCGAGATTCTGCTCAACCCGGAAAATGAACGCACCCGACGCTTTCTGCAGTTGGTTGAACAGCGCTGACGTTCAGCGCTGCTTTTTGCTACACGTTATGAGCACTACACGCTGAGCGGGTCAGATCCGAAAGCGCGCAACCATGCCTTGCAGGTTACTGCCCAGGCGCGCCAGTTCTACCGTGGACGCTGCGCTTTGCTCGGTCGCGGTGGCGGACTGATCGGCGATGTCACGCACACTGATGACACTGCGATTGATTTCATCGGTGACGGCGCTTTGTTCCTCGGCGGCGGCGGAAATCTGCTGGCTCATTTGTTCGATGGTGACGATCGAGCGAGTGATCTCCACCAGCGATTGCTCAGCCTGGCGGGCCAGTTCCACGGTGCCTTCGGTACGCTGGCGGCTGGCGTCCATCAGCTCCGACGCGGCTCCAGTGCCGTGTTGCAACGCCTGAATCAATGCTTCAATTTCAGTGGTGGATTTTTGCGTACGCTGCGCCAGCGAACGCACCTCATCGGCGACCACGGCAAAGCCACGGCCTTGCTCACCGGCACGTGCAGCCTCGATAGCCGCGTTGAGCGCCAGCAGGTTGGTCTGCTCGGCGACCGCCTTGATCACATCGATCACCCCGCCGATCTTGTCACTGTCCTGAATCAGACGCTGCATGGCCTGCCCCAACTGCCCGACTTCACCGGCCAACTGGCTGATTTCGCGAGTGGCGTGTTGCACCACGCTGCTGCCGTGGGCGGCACGATCGCTCGCCAGTCTGGCAGCCTGCGCGGCGTCCTCGGTGTTCTGCGCAACTTCCTGCACGGTAGAGGCCATCTGGTTCATGGCGGTGGCCACCTGATCGACTTCCATTTTCTGTTGAGTCACGCCAGCGCTAGTCTGCTCACTGACCGCTGAAAGCTCTTCGGCTGCCGTGGCGATTTGCGTCACGCCATTGCTGATACCGCCAATCAGCGTGCGCAGCGATACGGTCATATGTTGCATGGTGTTTTGCAGCAGGCCCAGTTCATCCTGGCGAGTGGTGCTGATGTCGTTGGTCAGATCACCGTCGGCAATGCGCCGTGCTGCGATCACAGTGGCGTTGAGCGGACGGGTAATCTGACGGGTGATCAGGATGGCCGCCAACACACCCAGCAACAGTGCGATCAACGCCACCGTGAGCAACTGAGTGACCGCACTGTCTTTTTCCTTGTTGGCACTTACCACCTGACCGGCCATGAGGCCATCGGCACTCTTGAGGATGTCCAGCGACTGTTGGCGCAGTGTGTCGCGGATCTGGTCGTTCTGTTGCATCATCTGCGAAATGGACACCATCAGCGACTTGTACTGTTGCAAGGCCGCAAGCGCGGTGTCGACAGCAGGCATGGCCTGGTTAGGCAACAGGGTACGAGCGCTCGTGACCTGCGCAATCAGGCCGTCTGCAGCATCGAAGGTAATCTGCTTGTTGTCGGCCGTAGGAATGCTGATATAGCGACGGAACACCAGGCGAAAGTTGGTCATGCCGTTGCGCAAATCGCCGGCAATTTTTACTTGATCAATACTGTTCTGATCAAGCGAGCGAGAAGCATCTTCGAATGTCTTTTGCAGCAGCGTTTCAAAGCTTGCGCTGACCTGCTCGGAGATAGCAATGAGCGGCTGCATGGCCTGATCGATTTTCTGATTGTTGTCGACCAGTTGATTGAACGTCAGTCGCAACCCGCTCGCCTGGTCACGGATACTTCTGAGGATATCGGCGTTGGCCGGGACGGTCAGAATCCTGAGACCTTCTTCGATCGTCTTGCCCAGGCTATCAAGCGCAGTGCCGTAACTTTGCGCGTTGCCGGCGTCAGGCTTGGCCGCGTAAATCTGGGCAGCGATTCTGATACTCAGCACGTCGGCTTTCACCTCCGCGACCCTGGACGCCTTGCCCAGGCGCTCGATCAGCAGGTTTGTGCTGAGGTAACCAATAGCGGTTACTGTCAGTACACCCAAAAGAATCAGCCCGAAGCCGATACTCAGTTTCTTGCTGACGTTCAGATTGTCCAGCCATGTCGATTTCATCAATTGCGCCTTGGTATATTTCGGGATACCCAAGGATCGACGTGGCGCTCGACAACTTGATAGTCATTGCGATTGCAAAGATTGATCGGACACATAGCGATATAACATGAGCGTATTGACGGTTTTAGGGTAAGTGAGCGGCATCGCCCGTACCGCCTGTAGCCAGGCCTCGGCACGCCGCCCAGGCGCCCTGTAGGCGTACATCATTCTGGCTGATAGTAACCTTTGGTTTATTCGATTCGTTAATAACACCCCTCGCGCAACAGAATCCGCCCATCGTTTATTATCGGCGGAACTTCTCATGACCCAGACACTCAGCCATCTGCGCTACCCTCTCACCGCCCTCGCGTTGATCGTGATCAGTGCGTGCGGCGGCGGCGCGCAACAGGCCGCCACCGCACCCGGCGCAGCCAAGGTCACCGTGGCCAAGGTGCTGGAGCAACCGGTCAACGAATGGGATGAGTTCACGGGGCGCCTTGAAGCACCGGAAACTGTTGAAGTTCGCCCTCGCGTATCTGGCCAGATCGATCAGGTCGCGTTCACCGATGGCTCGGTGGTCAAAAAAGGTGACCTGCTGTTCCAGATCGACCCTCGCCCGTTCCAGTCCGAAGTCCGCCGTCTTGAAGCCCAGTTGCAACAAGCCCGTGCGGTCGCATCACGTAGCGACAGCGAAGCCCAGCGCGGTGAGCGTCTGCGCAGCAACAACGCTATTTCCGCCGAGCTGGCCGATTCGCGTAGCACCTCGGCGCAGGAAGCCAAAGCCGGCGTTGCAGCCATTCAGGCGCAACTGGACCTGGCCCGACTTAACCTCAGTTTCACCCGCGTGACCGCTCCGATTGCAGGCCGCGTGAGCCGTGCCGAGATTACTGCGGGTAACATTGTCACTGCAGATGTCACTGCACTGACCAGCGTGGTCTCCACCGACAAGGTCTACGCCTACTTCGACGCCGACGAGCGTGTCTTCCTCAAGTACACCGAACTCGCCCGCAAGGGTCAGCGCGGCCAGACCACGCCGGTCTACCTGGGGCTGTCCAATGAAACCGGCAACCCGCACCTGGGCCAGATGAACTTCGTCGACAACCAGGTCAACCCGAGGACCGGCACCATTCGTGGTCGAGCGGTGTTCGACAACACTGACGGCAGCTTCACACCGGGGCTGTATGCACGGCTGAAACTGGTTGGCAGCGGCACCTACTCGGCAGTGCTGATCAACGACGAAGCGGTCGGCACCGATCTGGGCAAGAAGTTTGTGCTGGTGATGGACAAGGACAACAAGCCTGCTTACAGGGCTGTTGAACTGGGCCCGAAAATCGAAGGCCTGCGTATTGTGCGCAACGGACTGGCAAAGGACGACACCATCGTCGTCAAAGGCTTGCAGCGTGTGCGCCCCGGCCAGCCTGTAGACCCTGAAATCACCCCGATGGCCAGCGCCGACACCCTCGCCGCACTGCAAAAACAACGCCAGGCCCTCGACGCCAGCACCCAGCCACAGGTGACGTCCAAAGCCGCCGTCAAAATCGCCAGCGCCTCCGCGCCGCGCGACTAAGGGACTCGTCCGATGAACTTCTCCAAATTCTTTATTTCACGGCCGATCTTCGCCGCAGTGCTGTCGCTGCTGATCCTGATCGCCGGTGCAATCTCGCTGTTCCAGTTGCCGATTAGTGAATACCCGGAAGTCGTGCCGCCGACCGTTGTGGTACGCGCCAGCTTCCCCGGCGCCAACCCCAAGGTGATCGGCGAAACCGTCGCTTCGCCGCTGGAACAGGCCATCACCGGTGTCGAGGGCATGCTCTACATGTCGTCCCAGGCCACCGCCGACGGCAAACTGACCCTGACCATCACCTTTGCGCTGGGCACCGAGCTGGACAACGCTCAAGTGCAGGTGCAGAACCGCGTGACACGGACCGAGCCCAAGCTGCCCGAGGAAGTCACGCGTATCGGCATTACCGTGGACAAGGCCTCTCCCGACCTGACCATGGTGGTCCACTTGACCTCGCCGGATCAGCGCTACGACATGCTGTACCTGTCCAACTACGCCGTGCTCAACATCAAGGATGAGCTGGCGCGACTGGGCGGTGTCGGTGATGTGCAGTTGTTCGGCATGGGCGACTACTCGCTGCGTGTCTGGCTCGATCCGAACAAGACCGCCTCACGCAACCTGACCGCCACCGACGTGGTCAACGCAATTCGCGAACAAAACCGTCAGGTCGCCGCCGGCCAGTTGGGCTCGCCGCCTTCGCCGAATGCCACCAGTTTTCAGATGTCGATCAACACCCAGGGCCGTCTGGTCAGTGAGGAAGAGTTTGAAAACGTCGTGGTCCGCGCCGGGCCAGACGGAGAAATTACCCGCCTGAAGGACGTCGCACGTATCGAGCTGGGTTCCAGTCAGTACGCCCTGCGCTCGCTGCTCAATAACCAGCCTGCCGTGGCAATGCCGATCTTTCAGCGCCCAGGCTCCAACGCCATCGACATTTCCAACGATGTGCGGGCACGGATGGCCGAGCTGAAAAAAGGCTTCCCCGAAGGCATGGACTACAGCATCGTCTATGACCCGACCATCTTTGTGCGCGGCTCCATCGAGGCGGTGATCCATACACTGTTCGAAGCACTGATTCTGGTGGTGCTGGTGGTGGTGCTGTTCCTGCAGACCTGGCGCGCCTCGATCATCCCGCTGGTGGCTGTACCGGTGTCACTGATCGGCACCTTCGCTGTGATGCACATGTTCGGCTTCTCGCTGAACGCGCTGTCTTTGTTCGGCCTGGTACTGGCCATCGGCATCGTGGTAGACGACGCGATTGTGGTGGTCGAGAACGTAGAACGTAACATCGAGCTGGGGCTTGAACCGGTCGAGGCAACACACAAGGCCATGGCTGAGGTGACGGGGCCGATCATTGCCACGGCGCTGGTGTTGTGCGCGGTGTTTGTACCGGCAGCGTTTATTTCTGGCCTTACCGGGCAGTTTTATAAACAGTTCGCACTGACCATTGCCATCTCGACGGTCATCTCGGCGTTCAACTCACTGACCCTGTCGCCGGCGCTGGCCGCGGTATTGCTTAAAGCTCACGATGCACCCAAGGATCGCTTCTCGCGTTTCCTCGATAAAATACTCGGAGGCTGGCTGTTCCGCCCGTTCAACCGCTTCTTTGAAAAAGCCAGCCACGGCTATGTGGGCACCGTCGCACGGGTCATTCGCAGCAGCGGCATCGCGTTGCTGGTCTATGCGGGGCTGATGGTTCTGACCTGGCTGGGCTTCGCCAGCACACCAACCGGTTTTGTGCCAAGCCAGGACAAGCAATACCTGGTGGCATTTGCCCAGTTGCCGGACGCCGCGAGCCTGGACCGCACCGAGGACGTGATCAAGCGCATGTCGGAGCTGGCTCTCAAGCAACCCGGCGTGGAAAACGCGATTGCCTTCCCGGGTCTGTCCATCAACGGCTTCACCAACAGCCCTAACAACGGCGTGGTATTCGTCGCCCTCAAGCCTTTCGATGAACGCAAGGACCCAAGCCTGTCGGCCAACGCCATCGCCGGTGCCCTGAACGGCCAGTTCGCGTCGATTCAGGAAGCCTACATGGCGATCTTCCCGCCACCGCCGGTACAAGGGCTGGGCACCATTGGCGGCTTCCGCTTGCAGATCGAGGATCGTGGCAACCTGGGTTACGACGAGCTGTACAAGGAAACCCAGAACATCATCACCAAAAGCCGCAGCGTGCCGGAACTGGCCGGGTTGTTCACCAGCTACACGGTGAACGTGCCGCAGGTCGATGCCGCGATTGACCGCGAGAAGGCCAAGACTCATGGCGTGGCCGTCAGCGATATCTTCGACACCCTGCAGGTGTACCTGGGCTCGCTGTATGCCAACGACTTCAACCGTTTTGGCCGCACTTATCAGGTCAACGTCCAGGCTGAACAACAGTTCCGCCAGGATGCCGATCAGATCGGTCAGCTCAAGGTGCGCAACAATCTGGGAGAAATGATACCGCTGGCGACCTTCGTCAAGGTCAGTGACACCGCAGGTCCCGACCGCGTGATGCACTACAACGGTTTCATTACCGCCGAGATCAACGGCGCAGCCGCACCGGGCTTCAGCTCTGGCCAGGCGCAGACCGCCGTGGAAAAACTGCTGCGTGAAGAACTGCCCAATGGCATGGTCTACGAATGGACCGACCTGACCTACCAGCAGATTCTCTCGGGCAACACCGCGCTGTTCGTCTTCCCGCTCTGCGTGTTGCTGGCGTTCCTGGTGCTGGCCGCTCAGTACGAAAGCTGGAGCCTGCCGCTGGCGGTGATCCTGATCGTACCGATGACCCTGCTGTCGGCCATTGCCGGGGTGATCATTGCCGGTAGCGACAACAACATCTTCACCCAGATCGGCCTGATCGTACTGGTGGGGCTTGCGTGCAAGAACGCGATTCTGATCGTCGAGTTCGCCAAGGACAAACAGGCCGAGGGCATGAGCCCGCTGGATGCAGTGCTGGAAGCCTGCCGCCTGCGTCTGCGTCCGATCCTGATGACCTCGTTTGCCTTCATCATGGGTGTGGTGCCACTGGTACTTTCCAGCGGTGCCGGTGCCGAGATGCGTCACGCGATGGGGGTCGCGGTGTTCTCCGGGATGCTCGGCGTCACCTTCTTCGGCTTGCTGCTGACGCCGGTGTTCTACGTGCTGATCCGTAACTACGTTGGACGTCAAGAGGCCCGCAAGGCCGCCAAGGCGCAAAAACTGCAAAACCTGCCTGCGGAGATGCATTGATGAGCGCGTTTAAAGTCTTTGTCCCGAGCCTGTTGGTTCTGGCGCTGGCGGCCTGCGCCGTCGGCCCGGACTACAAGGCACCGGTCACCGCGCCTGCGACCCTGGCCTCGGCGGCCAAGGGCAACTATGACCGCAGCAAGGTCAACACCCTGTGGTGGCAGCAGTTCGAGGACCCGACCCTTAACAAGCTGGTGGCCCAGTCACTGGACGGCAACCGTGACTTGCGCGTCGCATTTGCCCGCCTCAAGGCTGCACGGGCGATTCGCGATGACGTCGCCAACGACGTCATGCCGGTGGTGACCAGCCGGGCCAGCAGTGACATCGGCAAAGGCCAGCAGCCCGGTATCACCGAGCGCCGCGTCAACAGCGAGCGTTACGATCTGGGCCTGGACATGGCCTGGGAGCTGGACCTGTTCGGACGCATTCAGCGACAACTGGAAGCCAGCGATGCCGACCAGGAAGCTGCCGAAGCCAATCTGTATCAGCTTCAGGTCACGCTGATCGCCGAAGTGGTCGATGCCTACGGGCAACTGCGCGGCGCTCAATTGCGTGAAGCCATCGCCCGGGACAACCTGACCAACCAGCAGAAGTCTCAGGGCATCACCACTCAACTGCGCGATGCCGGTGTCGGCAACGAGCTGGACGTCGTACGCGCCGACGCACGCCTTGCAGCGGTTGAAGCAACTGTTCCGCAATTGCAGGCAGAGCAGGCGCGCCAGCGCAATCGCATTGCAACATTGCTGGGCGAGCGACCAGACACCCTCAGCGTGGACCTGAGCCCGAGCAAATTGCCCGCGATTGCCAAGGCCTTGCCTATCGGCGATGCAACGCAGGTGTTGCGCAATCGCCCTGACATACGTGCTGCCGAGCGCCAACTGGCTGCCTCGACTGCGCGTATCGGCGTGGCGACGGCCGACCTGTTTCCACGCGTCAGCCTGAGCGGTTTTCTGGGCTACACCGCCGGACGTGGCTCGCAGATAGGTTCCTCTGCGGCCAGAGCCTGGTCGCTGGGGCCGAGCATCACCTGGGCAGCCTTCGATCTGGGCAGTGTGCGGGCGCAGATTCGCAGCGCAGATGCCGATGCCGAAGGCGCGTTGGCCAACTACGAGCAACAAGTGCTGCTGGCGCTTGAGGAATCGGAAAACGCGTTCAGCGATTACGACAAACGCCAGCAGCGACTGGTGGCACTGATGCGCCAGAGTGACGCGAGTCGCTCGGCAGCACGACTCGCCTCGGTGCAATACCGTGAAGGCACCGCCGATTTTCTGGTGTTGCTGGATGCAGAGCGCGAGCGTCTGGCAGCCGAGGACTCTCAGGCTCAGGCAGAAATCGAGCTGTATCGCGGCATCGTGGCAATCTACAAGGCACTGGGCGGTGGCTGGCAGCCGCAAGCCTGATACGCAAGTCTGATAAATGTAACGCCGTGTAAAACGCCCCGCGCCCCTCAAAGGCGCGGGGCTTTTTTCTGCCAGTTGTTCAATGCCCGTAAGATTGACGTTTGACAGCTGCCACCGACTCCCCGAAGCTGCAACCCGTCAAGCATTGGAAACCGATATGCCCAGACTGCCTTTCAAGGGGTTATCGCCTCAACCCACTACTCGACGTCGCTGGCAGACAGGCGCAGCGGCCGCGACGCTGCTGACGCTTGCACTGGCGTTCTGGTGGTGGCGCACGCCAGTACAGACAACGCCAGTCAAGTTGAGCCATACCTACGCCCAGGCACTGGAGCAGGCACATGACGGCAAGCCCGGCGCGGCGCGCGTGCTGTATCAGCAACTGGCACGCACCGATCTGTCTGACGAGCAACGCATCACGCTGCTCGCCGAATTGAGCGACTACCCCAGCCCTCAAGCGCTCAAGCTGCTGGACGCAGGCCTTGGCGACGCTTCCGGCCAGGTGCGCAAGGCGGCCATCGACGCCAGCGTGAAGCTGGTCTCCAACAGCCAGCGCAGCCTGTTACTGGGCCCACTGCTGGACGACCCCGAGCAATCCGTCAGGTTTCACGCCACCCGTGCGCTGCTCGGCTTGTCACCCGACGAGCTGGGCCTGTACTTTGCCGTCCTGCAACAAAGTGCCGAGGCGTTTCAGGAGTCGCTCAAAAGCCAGCCTCAGGATGCTCAGAACCAGCTGCAACTGGCCAGACTGTATCTGCAGACCGGGGATCTCGAACCTGCGGTCGCGGCGCTGCAACGGGCCACCTCACTGGACCCCGGTAATATCGAAGCGGCACTCGCCCACATCGAGCTACTGGACCGCAAGGGCCAGGCCGAACAGGCGCGCAGTCTGTTTGCCGGGCTGCTGGAGCGCAACCCCGGCTCGTCAATCCTCCAGCATGCACTGGGTATGTGGCTGTTGAACCACGGGCAGGCCGAATTTGCCTTGCTCAGCCTGGCCAAGGCCACCGAGCTGGCACCCGACAACAACGACTATCGCTACGATCTGGCGGTTGCCCTGCATTCCTTGAACGAGCTTGAGGCGGCGCAAAAGCAGCTGACGCAGATCGTTCAAAACCAGCCCGCAAACCGCAAGGCCAGGGTGCTGCTGATTCAGTACTGGAAAGAAACCGGCCAGCTGCAGAATGTCCAGATATTGTTGGCGGAGCTTGAGCAGCAGAATCCTGACGACCCGGTGCTGCAACAGGGGTTGTAGAGTCAAAAAAACGACAAAAAGACAGGCCAAAGGCCATCCTTTGACACAGCTGCACGCCTTTCAACTCGCTGCCTACAGACATTCCTGCCTCTCGCGCATCTGACAGCCTTCATGCCTGTCAGATGTTTCTTTTTTTACGCGAGCCCTTATCACATGGCGCGTTTCTCATCAGTGACTATTATCGGAAATAACTTACAACGCACCGCGCCCCAGTACCCAGGAATCGTCACCTATATCCAACCGTGTCGAGCGGCTTCATTTAAGGAATTTGAAGAAGACTATTTTCTAACTGAAAAAAAAGGTGCATCATTTGCGTGCTACTGAGTTATAAACACCCTCTGTCTGCGCAATGACAAGCCGAAAAGGCCAAGTTTCACCATAGAAACCGCGGAGAGCGGGCAGAATTGATTGAGCGAATCGGCCAAAGAGTTTTGTCTCATCGCTTTATAGGGCTGACAACAGCCATTACATTGTTGGAGTGTATTACTTGTCCAGACTTGCCGAGTTTCGAGCAGCAGAGAAAGCCCTTCAAGAGCAGCTTGCACAGCTGGAATCCTTGAAGAATGACGCCGGATTGAAGAAGGAGATCGAATTCGAGCAAAAGCTCCAGACCCTGATGGGCACCTACGGCAAAAGCCTGCGTGACATCATCGCTATCCTTGACCCTTCAAGCTCTACGTCGCTGGTAGCGCCCGCCGGGCCCAAGCGCCGTCGTGCACGCGTGGTCAAGGTTTATCAAAACCCGCACACCGGCGAGCTGATTGAAACCAAGGGTGGCAACCACCGCGGTCTCAAAGCCTGGAAAGAACAGTACGGTGTGGACACTGTTGATTCGTGGCTTCGCGCCTGATTACAACTACGTCATTTGAAGCCCTGCACTTGCAGGGCTTTTTTTTACCGGCCTGTGCGCCCGTCAATCGTCAGCGCATTGCCGCCGCGCGAGCCTGCGTGACAACTGCGCAGCACCTTGACACAACCTGACATTCATACAGATCATTAAGTGAACTGGCCGGTACATCAAACTTCCGTGGCAGACGATATTAATACCGCGAGAATAATGACGCCAATAAAGTGCGGCTGATGCGATTCACTGCACAGTTACAAAGCTGAACAATGCCTGAACTGGGTAGAGTAATTATTCAGTTTATCTACAATAATGACATATAAAAGATTTTGTAACCGGACGCGTCGAGAAGCGCCGTGTGGGCGAGGCAGTAGAGCTTCACACTTTTTTCACATGGAATCTCGGATGATGAAGACCGCTAAAGGAATAGCGCCCCATGCCCGCCTCGGCGGGCTTCTTTTTGCCTGCAGAAAAGTCCCGCCTTACTGCTCGGCCTCCAGACGCAGACTCTCGCGAATGCGTAACGCCTCGTCCTTGTTGGCTGCATAACCTTCAGCCGACCCTGCGTACGACAGCGACCAGGCCATCTCTTTATTGGCAGCCGCCACCAGCGTCTGGGTCAGCACATGCACACCGTTCTGAGTGATGGTGCAGGTGGTTTCCAGCGCCGGCACGACGCTCAACTGGCTCTCACGAACATGCGTGCAGACACTTTGCAGACCGCTGCGGGCGAAATTGACCTGCACGGATTTACGCATCTCCAGCAGCACCCCCTGAACATTGACCTCATGGCCGGGACTCAGGCGCGTCTGGGTCAATTCCATGACCATCAGCGGGTTTCCACGTTGATCGTTTTTAACCGCGCGCTGTCTGACCTGCACGGAGGGTTGAACGGGCGTATCTGACTCGGTCGGTAACGACTCGACCTCCCAGCCCGCAGGCCAGATGATCATCGCATCGGTGGCATGGGCATGGGCCTGTGCAGCGCACAGCAGCAGGCATAGGCCTGGCAAGAAACGTCGGTATTGCAGAGCAATCATGGTCAGGTCGCCAGAACGGTGGACCTGAAATTCTGAGCCTGTTGCCGGCATCGAGCAAGGACATAACGATGTTATCCGGGCCAGGGTTTGGCACTGACCGCCCTGCCCCGTATCATTTGGTACTAATTTGTACATTCTGTTGGAGACATATTCATGAGCTTGCACGAACTCAACACACTACCGGGCGTGACAGCCAACCCTGAAGCGGCTACCCGGCAGTTTGTGTTCAATCACACCATGCTGCGCGTCAAGGACATCACCCAATCGCTGGACTTCTACACCCGCGTGCTGGGCTTCAGCCTGGTTGAAAAACGTGACTTCCCGGAAGCTGAGTTCAGCCTGTACTTCCTTGCACTGGTGGACAAGGCACAAATCCCGGACGACGACGCTGCGCGCAACGAGTGGATGAAATCGATCCCGGGCATTCTGGAGCTGACCCACAACCACGGGACAGAAAGCGATGCGACAGCCTCGTATCACAACGGCAACAGCGACCCGCGCGGCTTTGGTCACATCTGCGTGTCCGTACCCGACGTAAAGGTCGCCTGCGAGCGCTTCGAAGCGTTGGGTGTGGACTTTCAGAAACGCCTGTCCGATGGCCGCATGAACAGCCTGGCGTTCATCAAGGACCCGGACGGCTACTGGGTAGAGATCATCCAGCCGACACCACTCTGAGGCCCTGCGTGAATCGTTCCGATACTGAACGATAAGCGAAAAAAAACCCCGTGATCGCTCACGGGGTTTTTTATTGACCGCTAAACAATCAGGCTGGCGCGGAGGTACGGATCAGGTGATCAAAAGCGCTCAGCGAGGCCTTGGCACCCTCGCCCAGGGCGATGATGATCTGCTTGTACGGCGTCACGGTCACGTCACCGGCAGCGAAAATGCCCGACACTGACGTTTCACCCCGCGCATCCACCACGATCTCGCCACGCGGCGACAACTCAAGGGCGCCTTTGAGCCATTCGCTGTTGGGCAACAGGCCGATCTGCACAAAAATACCTTCCAGAGGAATGGTGATTTCTTCGCCAGTCGTGCGGTTCTTGTAACGCAGGCCATTGACCTTCTGCTCGTCGCCAGTCACTTCAGTGGTTTGCGCACTGGTAAGCACGGTGACGTTCGGCAGGCTGTGCAGCTTGCGTTGCAACACTGCATCGGCGCGCAGTTGCACGTCGAATTCCAGCAGCGTTACGTGAGACACGATACCCGCCAGGTCGATGGCCGCTTCGACGCCCGAGTTACCGCCACCAATCACGGCAACGCGTTTGCCTTTGAACAGCGGACCGTCGCAGTGCGGGCAGTAGGCCACACCCTTGTTGCGGTATTGCTGCTCACCGGGAACGTTCATCTCCCTCCAGCGCGCGCCGGTGGCAAGGATCACCGTCTTGGCCTTGAGGCTCGCGCCGCTGGCGAACTTCACTTCGTGCAACTCACCGGCCGCGCCCGGAATCAGCTTGTCGGCGCGTTGCAGGTTCATGATGTCGACTTCGTACTGCTTGACGTGCTCTTCGAGCGCAACAGCCAGCTTCGGCCCTTCAGTGTGTTGTACCGAGATGAAGTTTTCGATAGCCATGGTGTCGAGCACCTGACCACCGAAACGCTCAGCTGCAACGCCGGTGCGGATGCCTTTGCGGGCGGCATAGACCGCAGCCGCCGAACCGGCAGGACCGCCACCCACCACCAGCACATCAAAGGACTGCTTGGCGTTGAGCTTCTCGGCCTGACGCGCACCGGCACCGGTGTCGATCTTGGCGAGAATTTCTTCCAGGCCCATACGGCCCTGACCGAACAGTTCGCCGTTCAGGTAGATGCTCGGCACCGACATGATCTTGCGTTCGGTGACTTCGTCCTGAAACAGCGCGCCGTCGATGGCGACGTGCTTGATGCCAGGGTTCAATACTGCCATCAGGTTCAACGCCTGGACGACGTCCGGGCAGTTCTGGCAGGACTGCGAGAAATAGGTTTCGAAATGGAATTCGCCTTGCAGAGCGCGAACCTGTTCGATGGTTTCCGCACTGACCTTGGGTGGGTAGCCGCCAACTTGCAGCAGCGCCAATACCAGCGAGGTGAATTCGTGGCCCATGGGGATACCGGCGAAACGCAGGCTGATATCGTGGCCAGGGCTGCTCAGCGAGAACGACGGCGTACGTGCGTCGGTACCGCTGTCATTCAGGGTGACGTCTTTGGAAACACTGATCACGTCGTTGAGCAGTGCGAGCATTTCCTGAGACTTCGCGCCGTCATCAAGGGACGCGACGATCTCGATGGGGCGAGTGACCCGCTCCAGGTAGGATTTCAACTGGGCTTTAAGATTGGCGTCCAACATGTGGCGACTTCCTGTTTACAAAGGGTAGAAATAACAACGCCCAGGCGATTACCGCCCGGGCGTTTTATGGGGCGATGCGGTTTACTTGCTCAAGAGCTCAACGCCCCCAGCCGATTCATGTGAATCAGATCTTGCCGACCAGGTCCAGAGACGGCGCCAGAGTGGCCTCGCCTTCTTTCCACTTGGCAGGGCAGACTTCGCCCGGGTGAGCAGCAACGTACTGAGCGGCCTTGATCTTGCGCAGCAGCTCGGAAGCGTCACGGCCAACGCCGCCGTCGTTCAGTTCAACGATTTTGATCTGACCTTCCGGGTTGATCACGAACGTACCGCGATCCGCCAGACCGGCTTCTTCGATCAGCACGTCGAAGTTGCGCGAGATAGCCAGGGTCGGGTCACCGATCATGGTGTACTGAATCTTGCCGATTGCTGGCGAAGTGTTGTGCCATGCAGCGTGAGCGAAGTGGGTGTCAGTCGAAACGCTGTAGATTTCTACGCCCAGCTTCTGGAAGGTGTCGTAGTTGTCAGCCAGATCTTCCAGTTCGGTCGGGCATACGAAGGTGAAGTCGGCCGGGTAGAAGAATACGACAGACCACTTGCCTTTGAAGTCGGCGTCCGAAACGTCAACGAAAGAGCCGTTCTTGAAAGCGGTAGCCTTGAACGGTTTTACCTGGCTGTTGATGATAGGCATCGGTATATCTCCTGATGGTTTGGATGGGTTGTGAATTCGATGGAGTGAAGCTTACGCATCATCCGTGACAATCGCTCATTGGCAAACCTGATGTCACTGATTGCTTTTCACTATGAAGGCAGCTTATCAATAGAAGAAACCTTCAGGCCGATTCCGCTCTCCGGGTTGCCTGGAAACGGCGCGGCGTCAATGTAACGCATCGCCGACTTGATGTCCCTCCAACCGACATAAGCCATCAGCGACTTGAGGTCCCAGCCAGCGGCATGCGCCCAACTGGCAAAACCACGACGCAGCGAGTGGCTGGTGTAATGCTCGCCGGCAATGCCTGCGCGTTCGAACGCTTGACGCAGCAACGGGATGACGCTGTTGGCATGCAGCCCCTCCTCCTGCAGATTGCCCCACCGGTCAACGGCTCTAAACACCGGACCGCGCACCAGCGCCGCACAGTTGACCCACTCGATGTAGGCCTGCACCGGGCACAGCCGCTGCAAGGCGGGTGTCTGATAAGTCCTGCCCAGGTTGTCACGATCCCCTTTGCTGCGCGGCAGATACAGGGTGATACCCGAGTGAGCGATGGCCTTGATGTCCTGCACTTGCAGACGGCATAGCTCATCACTGCGAAAGCCCCGCCAGAAGCCCAGCAGAATCAGTGCCGAATCACGACGACAGCGCAGCAGGCGCGGTTGATCGTGCTGCGCGGCCGCTTCCTGTATTTCGAGCTGCAGCCAGGCGATGACCTTTTCAAGGTCCTGCAACTGCAGAGGCTCGGCCTGTTTTTCCTGTGCCGGGTGCAGCGCACGAATGCCCTTTATGACCTTGCGCACCATCGGTGCCTTGGTGGGGTCGACAAAACCCTGGCTGATATGCCACTGGGCCAGCGCCGACAGACGCAGCTTCAAGGTATTGACCGACAATGTTCCGGCATAGCAGGCCAGGTAGCGCGCGACGCTTTCGCTGGTTGCCGGCAGAAACCCGCCCCATGTCACCTCGAAATGTTCGATGGCCGCCCGGTAGCTCCGGCGCGTGTTGTCACGGGTCGCGGCATCTATGTAGCGATCGACGTCATTCATGGCCATTCATTGCTCAAAGCCTGCGGGTGTACCGGGAACAGCCTTCAAAAGGCCGCTGACAGTGCCTGACACGGGATAATACGCCAATATCCCATGTTAATTAATTCAAATAATACGAATTTATTTTAAATAATATAGTATGTAATTACAGGGTACATACCACAGTACGAAATCGTAGGAGAAAGCATGGCTCGGGGCGGCGTAAACAAGGCATTGGTGCTCAAGGCAAGGGCTTCTCTGTTAGCCAGAGGCGAGAACCCGAGCATTGATGCGGTACGCATCGAGATGGGTAATACCGGCTCGAAAACCACGATTCATCGCTACCTCAAAGAACTGGATGCTACGCACGCGCCAGCGCCGGACCTCAATGAGGAACTGAGCGATCTGGTGGCCCACCTCGCCCAGCGCCTTGACGAGCGGGCGCAGGAGCGCATAGACGAGGCGCACGACAAGTACCAGGCCAGCTGCAATGACCTGCAGCAGCAACTGACGACGGCCCGGCAACAGATCAGTGAATTGCAGGAACACCTGCTGCAACGCAACGAGACCGTCGAACATCAGGCCACCGCCCTGCTCCAGACCCGGCAAACGCTGCAAGACGCCCAGACCGAGCACGCCAGGCTGCTGCAAGCCAATCTTGATCTGGAATCTCGCCTGCAAGACAAGGAGGGTCAGATTCACTCCCTTGAGGAAAAACACCAGCATGCCCGCGAAGCACTGGAGCACTACCGCAACTCGATCAGGGAGCAGCGCGAGCAGGAGCAGCAGCGCCATGAAGGCCAGGTTCAGCAATTGCAGATGGAATTGCGACAGGCACAGCAAAGCCTCGCCATGCGCCAGGAAGAGATCACGCAGCTCAATCGCGACAACGAACGGTTGCTGGCTGAAAACCGCAGCACTCTGCGTGTCGCGCACGACCAGAAAGATCAGCTGAGCCGGGCCACTGCCCAGGCCGCTGCGTTGGCTGAACACCAGCAACGCACCCATACACAGTGCGCACTGCTGGAAGAAAGGCTACGCAGCCTGCAGGAAGAGCGTGCGGCGCTCAAACAGAGCGTGACCGATGGCCAACAGCAAAACCGGATGCTGGAACTGCTGTTGATCAAAAAGGAAGTCGCATTGGAAAACCTGCAACTACAGGCCAACCCGCCTGAAAAACCTGCGACGGGCAAAAAGAAGCCACCCAATAAAGCGTAAGGGACGGATTTCAGGCAGTCGCTGCGCCACACGGCAGGTACAGACAAATCCGCGTGCCTTGACCCTGCTCGCTTTTTATCTGCACATGCCCGCCAGTCTGCTTGATGAAACCGTAAACCATTGACAGGCCCAGGCCTGTTCCCTGGCCAACAGGCTTGGTCGTGAAAAACGGGTCAAACACTCGATCAATGACATCTTGGGCAATTCCACAGCCATTGTCTTCGACACTGAGCCGCACATAGTCACCTGCGGCCAACGCCCCTTCCTGCGCAACAAGCCGCAAAGCCTGACTGCGAACACTGATCAGACCGGCGACAGGCACGGCATCACGCGCGTTGATCACCAGGTTCAATAGCGCGTTTTCCAGCTGATGCTCGTCAGTCTGAATGGCGCTCAGCCCCTCCTCCAGCTCAATGTGCAATTGCGCATGATTACCGACCGTGCCGCGCAGCAACTCTTCCATCGAGCGCACCATGCAATTGATATCCACCGTACCGACGCTGAGTGACTGACGGCGGGCAAAGGTCAGCAGTCGCTGGGTCAGCGCAGCAGCACGATTAGCTGAACTGACCGCAGCGTCAACGTAGCGATCCACCTCACCGAAGCGCTGCGCCCCTATACGCAGCCTGATCATATCCAGCGCGCCGAGCACCCCGGACAGCATGTTGTTGAAGTCATGGGCGATGCCGCCGGTCAATTGACCGATGGCGTCCATTTTCTGTGCATGGCGCAACACCTCTTCAGCCTGAGCCCGCTCCGCGATCTCGACCTGCAACAACTCATTGGCCTTTGCCAGTTCGCGGGTACGCTCAGCCACGCGCAACTCCAGACTTTCGTTGAGTTCGCGCAACGCTTCTTCGGCATTGACCTGAGCGGTGATGTCGGTGTGAGTACCCAGCCAGTGGGTGATGTGCCCTTGTGCATCGCGCATGGGCAGTGCGCGTGACAGAAACCAGTTGAAGGCACCGTCCTTGCCGCGCAGGGCAAAGGTGTCCTCCCAGACAGAGCCGGTGGCAAAGCAGTATTGCAAGCGTGCCATCACCCGCTCGCGATGCTCGGGATGCACGACCGAGCGCCAGCCCAGCGCCACCATGGCCTCCAGCGTAGCGCCGGTGTAAGCGTACCAGCGCTCGTTGTACCACTGGACCTGACCACGCGGGCTGGCAGTCCAGGCCAGCTGACTCATGTTGTCAGCCAGCATCCTGAACCGACGCTCGCGCTCACGCAGCGCATCGACAGACTGCTCGACCACACAGTCCTGGCTGGTCGGATGCAGAGGCATCCAGGCAGAGGGTTTTTCTCTATTCACTCAGGGATCCGTCCTTTCAAGCTTTAACCCGGAGACCTTCCTGAACTCCGGGTGCTGCGCGGTTTAACGCTTTGCGGGCGTGCGCATGGTAACGAACTCCTCTGCAGCCGTAGGGTGCACGCCGATCGTATCGTCGAACACTTGCTTGGTTGCACCCGCCTTGATGGCAATCGCCAGGCTCTGCACTATTTCGCCAGCATCGGGCCCGACCATGTGGCATCCAAGCACCCGGTCAGTCTTCGCGTCTACCACCAGCTTCATCAAAGTGCGCTCCTGATCGTCGGTCAGCGTCAGCTTCATGGGCCTGAACCGACTCTCGAAGACCTGCACATCATGACCCGCCTTGATCGCATCTTCTTCAGTCAAACCGACAGTGCCGATGTTCGGCAGACTGAAAACCGCTGTTGGAATGTGATTGTAGTCTACCGGACGATATTGCTCGGACTTGAACAGGCGACGGGCCACGGCCATACCCTCAGCCAGCGCCACCGGCGTCAGTTGCACACCGCCTATAACGTCGCCGAGCGCGAGAATGGATGGCTCACTGGTCTGGTAATGCTCGTCGACCTTGATGTAGCCATGCTCGTCGAGCTTGACGTCGACACTGTCCAGACCAAGGTTATCCAGCATCGGCCGACGACCCGTCGCATAGAACACGCAATCGGTCTCAAGTGTGCCACCACCCTTCATGGACAATAGCAGACTGCCATCGGACTGCTTGTCGATGCGCTCGATATCACTGTTGAAGCGAATCGTCATGTGGCGCTTGAGCAACTCTTCATGAAGATGGCTACGCACGCTGCCGTCAAAGCCGCGCAGGAACAGTTCGCCACGGTAGACCAGCGTGGTGTCGGCGCCCAGACCATTGAAGATCGAGGCAAATTCCACGGCGATATACCCGCCGCCTACCACCACCACGCGTTTTGGCAGGGCCTTGAGGTAGAAGGCCTCGTTGGACGTGATGGCATGCTCGCGCCCAGGCACGTCAGGCACCTGCGGCCAGCCGCCGGTCGCAATCAGGATGCGCTCGGCGCTGTGGGTCTGGCCGTTGATCTCGACCTGTTGAGGGCCGACGATTTTTGCATGACCTTCCAGCAGCGTGACGCCGCTATCAACCAATAACTTGCGGTAGATGTCATTGAGGCGATTGATCTCGCGGTCCTTGTTGGCGATCAGCGTGGACCAGTCAAAGCTGGCTTCACCCAATGACCAGCCGAACCCTTTGGCGTGATCGAAGTCTTCGGAAAAATGCGCGCCATACACCAGCAATTTCTTGGGCACACACCCCACATTCACGCAGGTACCACCCAGATAACGGCTTTCAGCCACTGCCACTCGCGCACCGAAACCGGCCGCAAAACGCGCCGCCCTGACGCCACCCGAACCGGCACCAATTACAAACAGATCAAAATCAAAGGCCATTGATATCTCCTAGGCAGGGGCACAGCATAACCGCTTGGCGGTCTGGCAGAAACGACAAAGCCACCCGAAGGTGGCCTTGTGCAAAAACGTCATCAATCAAAAATCAATGCGCTTTGCCAGCTTTGTAGAAATGTTCGAAGCAGAAGTTGGTCGCTTCGATGTAGCCTTCAGCGCCGCCACAGTCAAAGCGCGTGCCCTTGAACTTGTAGGCCAGCACGTTACCTTCCGCTGCCTGCTTCATCAGGGCGTCAGTGATCTGGATCTCACCACCCTTGCCTGGCTCGGTCTGTTCGATTTTTTCGAAGATGTCCGGCGTCAGAATGTAACGGCCGATGATCGCCAGGTTGGACGGTGCATCTTCAGGCTTCGGCTTTTCGACCATGTCGGTCACGCGGAACAAGCCTGGCTTGATCTCTTCGCCAGCGATGACGCCGTACTTGTTGGTTTCCGACGGATCGACTTCCTGAATGGCAATGATCGAGCAGCCATAGTGCTTGTGCAGCTTGACCATCTGCGCCAGCACGCCGTCGCCTTCAAGGTTGACGCACAAGTCGTCGGCCAGCACTACGGCAAACGCTTCGTTGCCGATCAGCGGACGACCGCTGAGGATAGCGTGGCCCAGGCCCTTCATTTCGGTCTGACGCGTGTAGGAGAAGCTGCACTCGTCGATCAATTTGCGAATACCGACCAGATACTTCTCTTTGTCAGTGCCTTTGATCTGATGCTCAAGCTCGTAGCTAATGTCAAAGTGATCTTCAAGAGAGCGCTTGCCACGGCCAGTCACGATGGAAATTTCGGTCAGACCTGCCGCGAGCGCTTCTTCAACACCGTACTGGATAAGTGGCTTGTTGACCACCGGCAGCATTTCCTTGGGCATGGCCTTGGTCGCTGGGAGGAAGCGAGTGCCGTAACCGGCTGCTGGGAACAAGCATTTCTTGATCATAAAAGTCCTTGGTAAGGGCTGATGGTGTTAACGGGCCAGTCTAATCAGGCGGCGGCCACCTTACAATGACCCGCCAAGGGCCGTCCAATGCCATGATAGAGGAATCCACAGCCAGATAGTTCCGCACAATCTCGTATATTGCGAGCATCGAATGGCGCCGCATGGGCATAAAACTGCCTCACTCTACTGACAATCAGACTAAAGATAACGTCTGCATCAGCCGACGTAATGGCGGTGCAATAACGTAAAACATGGCGGAACGATGGCACCCGCCCAAAGTCCAACAGCTCGCTGTTGCCTTTTCTCTGAACTTATATCGAAGCGAAAAACATGATCAGACTCCTGTCCATTATTGCTGTGCTGGGCCTTGCCGGCTGCGCGACCGCCTCAAACACCTACCTGAAAAACGGTAAACAGGGGCTGAGCATCGACTGCTCCGGCGAAGCCATGTCGTGGGCCAGCTGCTATGAAAAGGCCGATGCGTCCTGCGCGGGCACAGGCTATGAAATCGTCGGCACAGACGGCACGCCACAGCCTGCGGAACGCGACAAGACCCTGGGCGTGGACGTCGGTAACTACAAGAGCCGCAGCGTGCTGGTGGTGTGCAAATAAGTCAGGCCTGCCGCCCCGTGCAAACACCGCAGGGCGGCGCGATCCACAAGGGTGCAATTAGCCGGAAATACACGCGTCGGCGGCGTTCTGAACGTCCCTGAAGCGGATAGGCACATTGGAAAGTCGCTCGTAGACCTTGATCGTGCTGCCGCCCGAGCGTGTCTCGATATCGACGACGGCCGCTGGCGACTTGCTGAGCTTCTGCGCCACGATGACTCGCAAACCGTCATGACGAGGCTCTACCAAAGGGGGTTTGCGGCTGCTACTGATCTTGCCAATGAAACAGTCCGCATATTCCTGAGGCTTCTTGCCCGACATCACGCTCATGGTAGGGAGCGTATGCTCGATGTCATCCACAGTGGCACAGCCGGTCATCGCCAGAGCCAGGACTACTACAGCAGCCAGTTTCATACAAAGCCTCCGAATAAAGGTCCTACGACAAGCCCGGGCGCAATTAAATCCCGACACAGGTGTTTTTTGCGAGAAACACGGCAAATTAGCTGCCATGAACGTCAAATTGCGAACGTCGCATGCTATCGTTTTGATTTTTCAGAAAAACCCCCGCTTCGGAGCCCGTCATGAAATTCGTACACCAGCGTGAGCATCTCAACGAGGACGACCTGGTCGTTATCGAGTGCTCCCAGACCTGCAATATTCGCCTGATGAACGATGCGAATTTCCGCAGCTTCAAAAACGGTGGTCGGCACACGTATCACGGCGGTGCGTTTGACACGTTCCCGGCCAAGATCGCTGCACCCAGCACTGGCTTCTGGAACATCACCATCGATACCGCAGGCCGCAAGGTCGATACCAACGCCGGACGCAAACCGCCTTTTACCCACAAGATCAAAATCGTCCGGCGCTCGACCTCTCGCCTGGGATGATGCAAGGAGTGACCGTGAACAATCCAGCACCGCGTACCACCAAATTCGCTGTCAGCTACAAACTCAACGGCGAACGCCGCTTCGAGTTCGCCCAGTTGCAGTCGGCTTCTGTAGAAGAAGCCGAGGCAGCCCTGAAGAAAATGCATGGCCCGGGCGACGATCAGATTACCGACGTCAAGGTCAGCAAGGCGCTCTGATTAAATGGAGCGCTGATTCAGCAACGCACACGATACTGCCAGGTGTTCGACCCGATCATGCAACGCAAAGGTGACACTCCCGCCACTCTGGACCTGTTTGCCGACCAGACACCCCAGCCTCGACGCGACGAGCAGATCGGGCCGGGGTCATGGTTATTCAGCGGTTTTGCGCTGCCTGCCATGCCAACGCTGCTGCTCGCCCTTGAGCAGACGCTGGGCCACTCCCCGTTCCGTCACATGCTCACACCCGGCGGGCTAAGCATGTCCGCTGCATTGAGCAGTTGCGGACCGCTGGGCTGGATCACTGATCGTCACGGCTATCGCTACAGCGACGTGGACCCGCAAACCGGTCAGCCCTGGCCTGCGATGCCGGACGCTTTCATGCAACTGGCGCAGAGCGCCGCACTCGCCGCCGGCTATCGCGGTTTTGTGCCTGACGCCTGCCTGATCAATCGCTATATACCCGGCGCAAAGATGTCGCTGCATCAGGACAAGGACGAGCACGACCATCGCTGGCCCGTGGTCTCGGTGTCATTGGGTATCCCGGCGATCTTCCAGTTCGGCGGCATGCAACGCAGCGACAAGACCCGGCGCATTTCACTGTTTCATGGTGACGTGGTGGTCTGGGGCGGCGAAGACCGGCTGCGCTTCCACGGCATCTTGCCGATAAAGCAGGCTGAACACCCATTGCTGGGCGAGCAACGGATCAACCTGACGTTCCGAAAGGCCGGTCGCGATAGCTGACAGGCCTCCTAAGCCCCCTCAAGCGCCCCTGAAGTCCGTGTCAACGCAGGACAGACCGCTCGATGCAGGTTCAGCGCGGTATTGATAATGCCAATGTGACTGAACGCCTGCGGGAAATTGCCCAGCATCCGACCATCCTTCGGATCATATTGCTCCGCGAGTAGCCCGACGTCATTGCACAAACCGCACAACCGCTCGAACAGCGCTGCGGCGTCATCGGCCCGGCCCAGCAGCACGTAGGCATCGGCCAGCCAGAACGAACAGACCAGAAAGGTCCCTTCGCGTCCTGCCACCCCATCGACGCTGCGCTCATTGTCGTAGCGCAGTAACAGGCCATCCTGCATCAGCGTGCGCTCGATCTGCGCGACAGTGCCGATGACACGAGGGTCTTCGGGTGGCAAAAAACCGGTCAGGACAATCTGCAGCAAACTGGCATCGACCTCTGTCGAACCGTAGGTCTGCACGAAACTGCCCAGTTCGGCATCAAAGCCGTGGCGACAGACATCCGCATGGATTTCGTCCGCCACTCGCCGGTAGTGTTCCGCCAGAGCACGATCTTCTTCGCCTTCGGCAGCCTGAGCGATCTGCGTGGCGTTGCGGTCGAAGGCCACCCAGGCCATGACTTTGGAATGGGTGAAGTGACGTGGTTCGGAGCGAATCTCCCAGATTCCGGCGTCCGGCAGGTGCCAGATCTTCGCCAGATAAGGCATCACCACCTTGGAAATCGCCACGCTGCGCGGGTGCTGCGGCATGCCGCCTTTAAGGGCCTGAATCATCGCATCTGCGACTTCGCCATAGACATCCAGCTGAACCTGATTGGCCGCGCCGTTACCCACTCGCACTGGCAGCGAGTGCTCGTAGCCGCTCAACCACGGCAGTTCATATTCCTGCAAACGTCGCTCACCGCCCACGCCGTACATGATCTGTATCTGTTCCGGGTTGCCGGCAATCGACCGCAATAGCCAATCGCGCCAGGCGGTAGCTTCCTCGAAATAACCCAGATTCATGAAAGCCAGCAGGGTCATGGTCGCGTCGCGCAACCAGCAATAGCGGTAGTCCCAGTTACGCTCGCCACCCAATTGCTCGGGCAACGAGGTCGTCACGGCGGCAACAATGCCGCCGGTGGGCGCATAAGTCATGGCCTTGAGGGTGATCAGCGAGCGTTTCACCTGCCCCGTCCACGGCCCGACATCAGGGCACCGATCAGAAAACTCGCGCCAGTAGGCTGCAGTGGTCTCGAGCGCATGATCGGGATCGATCTGTACGCGCAAAGGTTCGAAGGAAGGCTGGTACGCCAGAACGAACACCTTGCGCTCACCTTCCCCGACCTGAAATTGACTGGCGGTATGGTGATCCTGCGGATGCAAGGCCACCGGGCTATGCAAAACCAGCATTTCGGGACCTGCCACCGCTGTCAACGTATGCGCGTCCTTGCGCTCGACCCACGGCACGCTGCTGCCGTAATCGAAGCGAATGGCAAGGTCGACGCCGAACTCCACCTGCCCGCTCAGCCCGACCACCATACGCACCACATGGCCGCTGGTGTTCATGGGCATGAAATCGATCAACATCGCGCGACCGTCACGGGTTTCGAAGACGGTCTCGAGAATCAGCGTCCCTTCACGATAACGGCGCTCGACCGCGATAACCTCGGCGCGTGGCGCGATCTTCCAGCGCCCGTGTTCTTCGCTGCCCAGCAATGCCGCAAAACAGGCCGTCGAGTCAAAGCGCGGAAAACACAACCAGTCCAGTGAGCCATCCCGGGCGACCAGGGCAGCTGTCTGACAGTTGCCCAGCAATGCGTAGTCTTCGATCAGTGCAGCCATTCAGAAATGCCCGTCTTGAGAGAGGGTTCGTCGACATGAACAACAGGCCGGTTCAGGCTGGCAGGATGTAACGCTCGATGGCTTTGGCAACACCGTCCTGCTCATTGCTATCTGTAACATGGTCCGCCTGTCCCTTGACTGTCTGCTCACCCTGCCCCATCGCGATGGACAACCCGGCCGCGTGAAACATCGCCACGTCGTTACCGCCATCACCGATGGCTGCGGTACGGGACAACTCGACACCCAGGTATTTCGCCAGCGCGACCAGTGCCGAGCCCTTGTTGGCGTCCAGCGCGGTCACGTCCAGGTAGTATTTTTGCGAGCGGGCGGCCAGCGCCAGGCCTTCGATCTGCGGGTTGAGCTGTGACTCCAGGGTCTTCAGCAGCTCGAAATCGGCACTGGCTGCGACGATCTTGTCGACGCGATCAAGGTACGACTCGAAACTCTCGACCTGAACATAATCGTAGCCCAGCGCGTCGCGCTCATGATCGACGTAGTCCGCGCCAGGGTCGAGCAGCAGCCACTGATCATCGGCAAACACCCAGATAGCGACGTTGTGCCCTGCGAACAACTCAAGGCAGGTCCTGACCGCAGCCGGATCAATACGATGAGCCGCGAGCAGGCTGCCATCGGGATGAGTGATGGTGCCGCCGTTAAAGGCCACCGTTGGCAGATCGACACCCAACGCTTCGATGACCTGACGCATGGCCCTTGGCGGTCGGCTACTGGCCAGGGTGAAGTGGATGCCTGCCTGACGCAGGCGCCCGATCGCTTCGATGTTGACCTGACTCAAGCTGTGATCGCGGCGCAACAACGTGCCATCGATATCGGACAACAGAAACTGTACAGAGGATGAAGACGGCTCAGACATTCAGATCTCTCCACTCGCGACCATCACGGCTCAGCAACTCGTCACCCGCATCAGGTCCGTTCTTGCCAGCCTCATACGGCTGAACTTCAGGCTGGCTGGCCCAGGCATCAAGAAACGGCTGCACCGCACGCCAGCCGTTTTCGATGTTGTCGGCACGCTGAAACAGGGTCTGGTCGCCGGTCAGACAGTCGTATATCAGGGTTTCGTAGCCGGTCGAAGGCTGCATCTCGAAGAAGTCCTTATAGGCAAAACCCAGCGCGATGTCCTCCATGTCCAGCGTCGGGCCGGGCCGTTTGGCAAACAGGTCGAACCACATGCCTTCGTTGGGCTGAATCTGGATGCGCAGGTAGTTGGGCTTCAAACGATCGACTTCGGTGTCACGAAATTGCGCATAGGGCGCAGGTTTGAAGCAGATGGCGATTTCAGTGCTGCGGGCACTCATGCGCTTGCCTGTGCGCAGATAAAAAGGCACGCCCACCCAGCGCCAGTTGTCGACCATGACCTTGAGCGCCACATAGGTTTCCGTCGTACTGTCAGGCTCGACCCGATCTTCCTGGCGATAACCGACAACCTCCTTGTCGCCCATCGTGCCCTGCGCATACTGACCGCGTACCGAATTGGCCAGTGCTTCCTCTTTGTTCCACGGCCTGATCGCGCCCACCACCTTGGCTTTTTCGCCACGGACCGCGTCGGCACCGAAGGCCGCGGGGGGCTCCATCGCGACCATCGCCAGCAACTGGAACAGGTGATTGGGCACCATGTCGCGCAGTGCACCAGTGTGCTCGTAAAAACTGCCGCGGGTCTCGACACCCACGGTTTCCGCAGCGGTGATCTGCACGTGGTCGATGTAGTGGTTGTTCCAGAACGACTCGAACAGGCCATTGGAGAAACGGCTGACCAGAATGTTCTGCACCGTCTCCTTGCCCAGGTAATGGTCGATCCGGTAGATCTGTTTTTCGCTCATGACCTTGAGCAGGCAGCCATTGAGCGCCACTGCACTGGCCAGATCGGAGCCGAACGGCTTTTCGATGATTACCCGTCGGAACCCGTCATCGGTTTCCTGCAGCAAACCGGACGACCCCAGGCGCTGGGCCACTTCGCTGAAGAACCGCGGCGCGGTGGCCAGATAAAACACCGCGTTTTTCGCACCGGTGCTCTCGATCTTGCTGGCGATGTCCTGATAGGTCGAATCATCCAGAAAGTCACCCTGCACATAGCTGATACGCTCGGCCAGCGTGCCCCACAACGCAGGATCGAGAGGGTCCTTGCCACCGCCGGCAATTTTGCCGGCGGCCTCGTCGCGAATGAAATTTTCGAGTTTTTTGGCGAAGTCCGCATCGCTGATCGCGTTATGATCGACGCCGACGATGTGCAGCCCTTCATCCACCAGACCGTCGCGCGACAGGTTGTAAAGCGCCGGCATCAGCAGACGCTTGACCAGGTCACCATGTGCACCGAACAGAAACAGGGTGGTTGGGGGCGCAACTTCGGCTTTTTGCTCGGCACTGCCGCGCGACAGACCCATTACTTGGGTTCCTTGTGGCCACCAAATCCAAAGCGCATGGCAGACAGCATCTTGTCTGCATACGAGCTTGTCTGACGGGAGCGGAAGCGCGCGAACAAGGCGCTGGAGAGCACCGGAACCGGTACGGCCTGCTCGATCGCCGCCTCGATGGTCCAGCGTCCTTCACCACTGTCGGCGACCGAGCCGGAAAAGGCGTCGAGTTGCGGGTCAGTCGCCAGGGCATCGGCGGTCAGGTCGAGCAGCCAGGATGAAACCACACTGCCACGACGCCAGACCTCGGCAATGTCTGCAGTGTTGAGGTCGAAACGCTGCTCGGCCGGCAGATGCTCGGAGTTTTTCTGCTTGAGCAGGTCGAAGCCTTCGGCGAAGGCCTGCATCATTCCGTACTCGATGCCGTTGTGGATCATCTTCACGAAATGCCCCGAACCTGCAGGGCCTGAGTGGATGTAGCCACGCTCTGCGCGGTCGTCGGTCGAGGTACGACCGCGAGTGCGCTCGATCGAACCAAGGCCGGGTGCGAGGGACGCGAACAGCGGATCAAGACGCTCGACTGCCGCCACGTCGCCACCGATCATCATGCAGTAGCCGCGTTCAAGGCCCCAGACGCCACCGGACGTGCCGACATCGACATAGTGCAGGCCTTTTTCGCTCAGTTCCTGCGCACGACGAATGTCGTCCTTGTAGAAGGTGTTACCGCCATCGATGATCACGTCGTCGGCTTCAAGCAACTGACTGAGGGTCTGAATGGTGTCTTCGGTCGGAGCGCCTGCCGGGAGCATGACCCAGACTGCACGAGGCTTTTCCAGTGCACTCACCAGTTCCGCCAGATCAGCGACGGCAGTGGAGCCCTCATTGGCCAGGGCGCTGCGTGATGCCTCATCGCGGTCATACACCACTGTAGTGTGACCATCCAGCATCAGTCGCCGTGCAATGTTGCCGCCCATGCGGCCCAGTCCAATAATCCCAAGTTGCATGAAGGTGCTCCTTAAATCGTAAAAAGGTGCCCCACTTGCCGTCCAGCGCATCGACGGGTAGCGAGCATGCTGTTTAGTCAAGCGAGGCAGAACGTCGGTTCCCTTGCAAGAAGGTGAAGGCAGGATTGCCCTCCGATGGTGCATTTTGTCGCGATTAATAAACATTCGCGACAATTAAAAATAAAAAAGTTCCAAAATCATGCAAAAGAAATCAGAATCGGTGCCGATAGAGAGGTAAGCAGCGGCGCTCATGGATTGAAAGTCATTGCCACGGACCTTTCTGAGGTTGAATCCGCCATTTGCGAGGTGAGCAATGGGCACTGTACTACCAGCACTTGCACCACAGACCCTTTATGTCACGATCCGTCGCGACGAATTGCGTGCATTGAAAGAAGAACGCGAGCAGTTGCAGCGAAAAGTGGCTCACTTGACCATGATGCTGCAGCAAAACCAGCTGCCTGCACCCGGCAAGATGCTTCAAGCCTGACCGCAGTTGCACTACCCTTCAGACCGCTCCGTGGCAAGCCCGATATGCTGGCTTGCCCACTTGATCTGATGCTTCGCACAATCTTCTCCGCTTCTCCCTCCCCCGCCCGACCTGCTGCAGGCGCCCGCCACATTGGCTAGAGCGACTTCTGCCAGAACATCGCACGCCCCATTTCAGGGTTCAGCTGATAATTATCGAAGCCTAGCTTTTTATAAGCGCCTTGCGCCACGTCGTTGCCCTCGAGCACTTCCAGGGTCAGCTTGCAGCAACCGCGTTGACGGGCAATTTCTTCCACTTTGAGCAACATTTTGTGGCTGATACCCAGACCACGATATTGCGAGACCACCGCCACGTCATGAATGTTGACCAGAGGGCGGCAAGCAAAGGTTGAAAAACCTTCGAAGCAGTTGACCAGCCCGACCGGCTCGCCGGAAATAAAGGCCAGCACGCTGAAGGCATGTGGACGCTTGGCCAGCTCTATGGCCAGTTGCTGCCGGGTATCACTGGACAGTGACTTGCCCGCCCCCATGACATCCATCGAATATTCGTTCAAGACAAATCCGATCGCGTCAGCGTGCACAGGATTTGTATAACTCGCTTGCAGTACCAGTACCTCGGGGGCTTCCATTTCCATCCTCGTCAATTCAATCAGAGTGATTCAGTGAAATCAGTCAAAGGGGCGTTTATCAGGACCAGCGCCAAGGCTGGGACGGCTGGTCCGATTCTATCCTGCCTCGCTCCAAAATGTTCCAGCACAAATGTAGGAAATTTCTCCCCATGCCCGGAGATTGAACATCAGGCGCACCCGGAAAAGGCGCGCTGCACCGATGAGGCTCATCAACCCCTCGCTTGACTACCCTTCTGTTATAAAAACGAAGCACTTGGCAGGTATTGTCGAACGATCCGACGACCGGTCGTGTGCCGCGCAGCCTCGAAATCGAGCCCGAAAAAAACGTATCGACTGCCGGGCCGGCTCTTGCAGCATGCCCATCGCTGCGGCGTCGAAGCCCATGCCAGACATTCGTAAATAAAAAAGTCGAAACTTCTCAAAAACCGCCGGGTCAGGTGAATAGAGCATCTATGCTATTGGCTGACATCCGGTTATGGCGACATCACGCCGCTTGGTCACTACGCATAATCGAAACGGGTATTGATCTTGCGTAGTGCACGTATGTGTACCCGGCCATAGGAAATGGCCAATAAAAATCAAAGTGATGCACCAAGACTGTTTAAGGGGAAAAATCGATGATTAGCGCTGCTGTCAAAACCCAGAAGGGAGAGAGTTTTAACCAGCCAGTTGGCGAGCTGACTCATCTGCCGATCTTTGCTGCCAAGAGCGTTACTTCGCTGCAATTGCCGACCTCGACCGTTCAACCGACCATGTCTCAGGTCAACAGGCGCAAAGTGCTGTTCGTGACCTCCGAACTGGCCGACCTGGTGAAAACCGGCGGGCTGGGCGATGTGTCTGCCGCACTGCCACGCGCCATGCGCCACCTGCACGACGTTCGAGTTCTGATTCCTGGTTATCCGCAAGTGATCAACAGCGGCAACCCGATCCATATCATCAGCCAGCTGGGCGGGCATGCTGCACTGCCGCCCTGCAAGGTCGGGCGTATGGACATGAAAGATGGCCTGGTCATCTACGTGCTGATCTGCCCGGAACTGTATGAGCGCGAAGGCACGCCTTACGCTGACACTAACGGCCGCGACTGGTCCGACAACCACATCCGTTTTGCCCGTCTGGGCCTGGCCGCTGCCGAGTTTGCTGCTGGCGAAGTGAAAAGCCAGTGGTGCCCCGAGCTGGTTCACGCCCACGACTGGCCTGCCGGTCTGGCGCCGGCTTACATGCGCTGGCGCGGACAGTCCACGCCGAGTATTTTCACGGTTCACAACCTGGCCTATCAAGGCACCGTGAGTACTGCGTCGAGCCGTGAACTGGGCATCCCGGATGAGGCGATCACCCCGGAAGGCATGGAATTTTACGGCAAGCTGTCGTTCATCAAGGCCGGTATGGCGTTCGCGAACCACATCACCACGGTCAGCGCCACTTACGCCCGGGAAATCACCACACCTGAATTCGGCTGCGGCCTTGAGGGCTTTTTGCAGAGCAAGGCCGACAAAGGTCAGCTCAGCGGCATTCCCAACGGTATCGATGAAAGCTGGGACGCCGCCACTGACGAACACCTGATCTGTCACTTCGCGCCCAATGAGTGGACGCGCAAGGAAATCAATGCCGATTACGTCCGCGAGCTGTTTGAGCTGGACGCCTCCAGCGGGCCGCTTTACGCGGTGGTTTCGCGCCTCGTTTACCAGAAAGGCCTGGACCTGACCATCGGCGTGGCCGAGCACATCGTCAACAACGGTGGGCAGATTGCAATCATCGGCCGCGGGGAGCCCGAAGAAGAAGATGCCATGCGCGAACTGGCGGCACGCTTTCCTGGCCGTATCGGTGTGCGTATCGGTTTCAACGAAACCGATGCACGACGCATGTTTGCCGGCAGTGATTTTCTGCTGATGCCGTCGCGCTATGAACCCTGCGGCTTGACCCAGATGTACGCCCAGCGTTTCGGCTCGCTGCCTGTCGCCCGCAACACCGGCGGCTTGGCGGACACCATTGAGGATGGCGTTACCGGCTTTCTGTTCAATGAATCAACCGTCGAAAGCTACACCGAAGCCCTGAACCGCACGTTTCAGGTCTTCGCTCACCCGGAACTGCTCAATGCCATGCGCTGCCGCGCAATGGCTGCCCCCTTCAACTGGCATCAGGCAGTGGAGCCCTACGCAGAGCTTTATCGCGACCTGTTGAAGAAAAACGTGAGCATGACCAGCAACTAACTAGGTTAAGGATTAATGGATGCCCCTGCGTACAGACGATAACTGGCGCCACGGCGCCGTTTTGTTGGACCCTGAACACACCCGGTTTGCCCTCTGGGCACCGGATGCCTCCTACGTAAGTGTCGAACTGCAGGATGGCCAGTCTCTGGCCATGCTGCCCCAGCCAGAAGGCTGGTTCGTGCTTGAGGCCCGCTGCAAGGCGGGTACTCGATACCGCTTCGAAGTCGACCATACGCTCGAAGTGCCAGACCCGGCATCGCGTGCGCAGGTCGATGACGTTCATTCGCAAAGCATCGTGGTCGATCCCCAGGCCTATTCGTGGCAAAACACCGCATGGAACGGTCGTCCGTGGCATGAGGCTGTCATCTATGAGCTGCACGTCGGCGCAATGGGCGGCTATGCAGCGGTCGAGAAGCATCTTGCGCGCCTCGCCGCGCTGGGCATCACCGCCATTGAGCTGATGCCGCTGGCGCAGTTCCCCGGTGATCGCAACTGGGGCTATGACGGCGTTCTGCACTATGCCCCGCAGTCTTCATATGGCACTCCCGAGCAGCTCAAACACTTGATCGACACCGCACATGGCGTTGGCCTGATGGTGATTCTGGACGTGGTGTACAACCACTTCGGTCCGGACGGCAATTACCTAGGCAGTTACGCCAAGGAGTTTTTCCGCAGCGACCTGCACACACCCTGGGGCGACGCGATCGATTTCAGGCGCCCGCAAGTGCGGGATTTCTTCGTCGACAATGCCCTCATGTGGCTGCTCGAATACCGCATCGACGGGCTGCGCATGGACGCCGTCCACGCCATTCGCGACGAGACCTTCCTGCCCGAGTTCGCCACCCGCGTGCGCGAGCGGATCGAACCGTCCAGGCATGTGTGGCTGAACCTTGAAAACGAGTTCAATCAGGCCAGCCTGCTCGACAAGGGTTTCGACGCGCAATGGGACGATGACGGGCACAACACGCTGCACGTGCTGTTGACCGGCGAAACCGATGCCTATTACTCGGATTTCGCCAAAGAGCCGACCCACAAGCTTGCGCGCCTGCTCGGCGAAGGTTTTGTCTACCAGGGTGAACAGACGCGTCACGGGCACACCCGAGGCGAGCCCAGCGGCCACCTTGCACCCAGCGCCTTTGTGCTGTTCCTGCAGAACCACGACCAGATCGGCAACCGTGCGCTCGGCGAGCGTCTGCCACAGCTCTGTTCCCCTGATGCGCTCAGGGCCGCGACTGCGCTGTTGTTGCTCTCGCCGATGATTCCGCTGATGTTCATGGGCGATGAATGGGCCGCGAGCGAACCTTTCCTGTTTTTCACCAGCCATCACGGCGAGCTGGCCGATGCCGTGCGTGAAGGGCGTCGCAAGGAGTTCGCCGACTTCGCAGCGTTTGCCGATCCGGAAAAGCGCGAGCACATTCCTGATCCCAACGACATCAAGACCTTCGAGGCCTCCCGCCCGGCGTTCTCAGCGACAGAACTGCAGACCGAGAAAGGTCTGGAACACCGTCAATGGGTCGATTACTACGCGCAATTGCTGGCCTTGCGTCATCAGGAAATCGTCCCGCGCCTGCAGGGTGCGAGCTTCCTCAACACCGAGATCCTTGGCGACAAGGCGGTCAGTGCACGCTGGACGCTGGGCGACGGCAGCGTGCTGCGTATCGACCTGAACCTCAGCGAACAGCCTGTTGCAACCACGCCTGCACCACATGCCCGGGAGATTTTCTCCAGCGCTGCGAAATCGTCCGAACTTTCCCCTGACGCAATCCTCAATCCTTACACGGCCATTGTCAGCCTGACAGCAAGTGATGTTCTGGAGGAACAGGATGAACAATGAGCAATTGGAGAGGCTTGCGACCGAGGCAGGACTGTCGGTGCACTGGGTCGATGCCAACGCAAGGCCACAGGTCGTCAGCCCTGATGTGCTGCGCAAGGTTCTGGAAGCGCTGGGCTATCCTGCTGAAAGCGGTGAGGCCATTGATGCCAGCCTGCAAAAATTGCAGCTCGCCCGTCATGGCGCAAGCGCCCCACCCCTGCTGACGGTCGATCAGGACAGCAATCTGGACCTGTCGGAATGGTTTGCGGCGCAAACACCGTTCACGCTGCACCTTGAAGACGGCTCGTCGATTGACGCCACGCTGACCGCAAGCGGCGAATTGCCGGCACTTGCGCCCGTCGGCTATCAACAGCTGGAAATTGCCGGCCAGCACCTGACCCTCGCTGTTGCCCCGAAAACCTGCTTCAGTATGGCAATGGCTGTCGATGCGCCAGTGCCGCGCGGCTGGGGCCTGACGGCGCAGCTTTACAGCCTGCGCCGCGAAGGTGATGGCGGCTTCGGCGACACGGAGGCACTGGAAATGCTGGTGCGTTCGGCCGGTGAGCGCGGAGCCGATGCGCTGGGCATCAGCCCCATTCACGCCATGTTCGCCAACGACCCACACCGTTACAGCCCGTACTCGCCGTCCAGCCGGCTGTTCCTTAACAGCCTGTATGCCGCGCCGGGCGCAGTTCTCGGCGAGCGTGCCTGGCTCCAGGCAATCGAAGATGCAGGCGTAAGTGAAGAAATGGCACGCCTGGAAACACTGTCCTTGATCGACTGGCCAAGCGCAGCAAACGCCAAATGGAAAGCGTTTCACGCCCTTTACGACGTGTTCAGCACCGGCGCGCATCCACTGCACGAAGACTTCAACAGTTTCCGCCACAGCGGTGGTGAAGCGCTGGAAAATCATTGTCGCTTTGAAGCCCTGCGCGCCGAATCGGCCACGCTGGGTATCAGCGAAAACTGGCACGAATGGCCGGACACATTCAAGGATCCGCGCAGCCAGGCTGTCGCGCAATTTGCCGAAACACATGGCGAGCAGATCAGCTTCCATGCCTTTGCCCAATGGCTGATTGCCCGTGGCCTTGAGCGTGCGCAGGTTGCCGCGCGCAGCAGCGGCATGCGCATCGGCCTGATCGCCGACCTGGCCGTGGGTGCCGATGGTGCCGGTAGCCAGGCCTGGAGCCGTCAGGATGAGTTGCTCTCGGCCCTGACCGTCGGCGCGCCGCCCGATATCCTCAACCGCGCCGGACAAAGCTGGGGCATCTCGGCTTTTTCACCGGATGGCCTCAAGCGCAACGGGTTTCGTGCCTTCATCGAAATGCTGCGTGCCAACTTTGCCCATGCTGGCGGGTTGCGCATCGACCACGTCATGGGGCTGCAGCGTTTGTGGGTTATCCCGCAGGGTTCGCCGCCCAGCGAAGGTGCCTACCTCAATTTTCCGCTCGACGACATGCTGCGCCTGCTGAGCCTTGAATCCTGGCGGCACAAGGCAATCGTGCTGGGCGAAGACCTCGGCACCGTTCCTGAAGGCCTTAGCGAGAAACTCAGCGCACGGGCGATTCTGGGCATGCGCGTACTGTTGTTCGAACAGAACAACGGCCAGTTCAAGCCGATCCTCGATTGGTCCGATCAGGCACTGGCCACCACCAGCACGCATGACCTGCCGACGTTGGCAGGCTGGCTCAGCGAGCTGGACATCGAATGGAACGCCCGCCTGGGTCACATCGATGAATAGCACGAAGCCCAATGGCGTGATGAACGTGTGCGCGAATACCACAGCCTGCGTCGCGCCTTGAGCCAGAACATCGAAGAGATGCCCGCCGACAGCGAGGACCCGGAGCAGATTATCGACGCGAGTGTGCGTTATCTGGGCCACACGCGTGCGCCACTGGTGCTGCTGCCAATGGAGGATGCACTGGGTGTCGAGGAGCAGGCCAATCTGCCCGGCACCATCGATAGCCACCCAAACTGGCGCAGGCGCCTGCCCGGCACTGCTGCCTCCCTGCTTGATCATCCACATGCTGCTCGACGACTGGAATTGCTGTCCCAATCCCGGCTGCAAGCTGCGGAGCGTGACCGATGAACCGTCCACTACAGCCTTTGCGCGCCACCCAACGCCTGCAATTTCATAAAGACTTCACCCTTGATGACGCCGTGCCACTGGTGCCCTACTTCGCCAGCCTTGGCATCAGTCATATCTATGCGTCGCCATTGCTCAAGGCCCGCGCTGGCTCCATGCATGGCTACGATGTGGTCGACCCGACCGTCATCAACCCGGAGCTGGGCGGCGAACCTGCCCTGTTGCGCCTGGTATCGACCCTGCGCGAACACGGCATGGGCCTGATACTTGATATCGTGTCCAACCACATGGCCGTCGGCGGCGCCGATAACCCATGGTGGCTGGACCTGCTGGAGTGGGGGCGTCGCAGCCCTTACGCAGACTTCTTCGACATCCAGTGGAACTCCCCGGACCCGCTGCTGGAAGGCCAATTGTTGCTGCCGTTTTTGAGCACTGATTACGGCACCGTGCTGCAGGCCGGAGAAATCCCCTTGCGCTTCGACGCCGAGCGCGGCGCGTTTTACATCGAGCACTACCAGCATCACTTCCCGATCTGCCCGCTGACGTATGACTTGTTATTGCAGGCAGTGGAACACCCGCAACTGAAGGAAGTGGCGCAGCGCTTCACCGCGCTGGCGCAATACCCGCAGGCGTATGAACGCGCACGTCAGGCGAGGGCCGAGTTGGCTGAACTGGCCAAGGATGCGCAGGTTTCGCAGGCTATCGAGCAGATTCTTGCGCACTTCGACTCCAGCAAACCGGAGGGTTTCCAGCGTCTGCATCAGTTGCTTGAACGTCAGCATTATCGTCTGGCCAGCTGGCGTACCGCTGGCGATGACATCAACTGGCGGCGCTTTTTCGACATCAACGAGCTGGGCGGCTTGCGCGTCGAGCGGCCGCAGGTCTTCGAGGCCACTCACGGCAAAATCTTTCAGTTGATCGCGGACGGCCTGGTTGACGGGCTGCGTATCGATCACATTGACGGCCTGGCCAACCCGCGCGGCTATGGCCGCAAATTGCATCGCCGGGTCAAAAGCCTGTTGAAGCAGCGCCCTGCCGAGGCGCAAATTGAACATTTGCCGATCTTCGTCGAGAAAATCCTCGGCCCGGATGAGCCGCTGCGCGAGGACTGGAGCGTAGACGGCACGACCGGTTACGAATTCATGAATCAGGTGTCGCTACTGCAACACGATCCCAAGGGCAAAGAGCCCCTGGGCGAGCTGTGGAGCCGACTGGCAGAGCGTACCGCTGACTTTGATCAGGAAGTGCTGGTGGCCCGCGATCTGGTGCTGCACGGCACGCTGGCGGGCGATTTCGAGAACGTCGCGCAGTCATTGCTGCAAGTGGCACGCAGCGACCTGATGAGCCGCGACCTGACACTGGGGGCGATTCGCCGGGCCTTGCTGGCGCTGGTGGTGAATTTCCCGATCTACCGCACCTACATTTCGGTGTGCGGTCGCTCTGAACAAGATGATCGTTACTTCCAGCAGGCCATGGAAGGCGCTCGTACCACGCTGAACGAAGGCGACTGGCCGGTGCTCGATTATCTGGCACGCTGGCTGGGCGGCGAGTCATGGCGACAACTGCCGCGCGGGCACCTGCGCAAGCTGTACAAGAATGCCTGCGTGCGCTTCCAGCAGTTGACCTCCCCTGTCGCCGCCAAGTCGGTCGAGGACACATCTTTCTACCGCTCTGCGGTGCTGCTGTCGCGCAACGATGTGGGCTTTCATCCGCAGCATTTCAGCGCCCCGGTGGAGGACTTCCACGCGGTCTGCCTGGAGCGTCTGGAAAAATTTCCTGACAATTTGCTGACCACCGCCACCCATGACCACAAGCGCGGCGAAGACACCCGTACACGCCTTGCGGTACTGAGTGAATGTGCGCCGTGGTACGCCGAACAGGTTGAGCGCTGGCGACAGCTGGCCGTGCCGCTGAAAGGTGACGAGCCCGCTATCAGTGCGGGCGACGAGTTGATGCTCTATCAGGCACTGCTGGGCAGCTGGCCGCTAGGCCTGGAAGGCGAACAAGCCCATCAGGATTACGCCAAGCGTATGGTCCAGTGGCAGGAAAAAGCCCTGCGCGAAGCCAAGCTGCAAAGCAGCTGGAGCGCGCCTAACCAGCCTTACGAAACGGCCTGCCGCGAGTTTCTGGAACGCCTGCTGCTCGCGCCAGAAGCGCTTGCGCTGCGTCAGTCCCTGAGTGCGACGGCCAACCGTATTGCCACCGCTGGTGCGCTCAACAGTCTGGCGCAAACCTTGCTACGCTTGAGCGTGCCCGGCGTGCCCGATTTGTATCAGGGCACCGAGTTCTGGGATTTTAGTCTGGTGGATCCGGACAACCGCCGGCCGGTGGATTATGCAGCCCGGCAGAAGGCGCTGGCGCAGGACGCTAGCGCTGCCGACCTGTTGAGCAACTGGCAGGATGGCCGGATCAAACAGGCGCTGATCTCGAAGGTGCTGAACCTGCGGGCCCAGTACCCGGCGCTGTTCAGCGAGGGGAGCTACCAGCCCCTTGAGATAAAGGGCAGCCACGCCGATCAGGTGATGGCGTTTGCCCGGGAGACGCAAGGAGTGCGCGCTGTCATCGTAGTCCCACGCATAAGCAGTGAACTATTGGGTACCGCACAAACTCCATTGATTAATGCTGCCAATTGGGGCGACACGCGGATAATGCTGCCGTTTGCCGATTCCGATTCTGACTGGAAGGGGCTCTTTTCTGACGTTGTGGTAATGACTGATCGGGAAATACCGCTCAGTGCAGCGCTTGAAAGATTTTCCGTCAATTTGCTTATTCAAACTACGTAATAGCTGGGAGTCTCAAGATGAGTGCAGACGAAAAAAGAATTCGCGATTTTGCCTATCAGATCTGGGAATCGGAAGGTAAACCCTCCGGTCATGATGAGCGTCACTGGGAAATGGCGCGCAAGCTGGCAGAGGCCGAGGCACTGGCACCCAACAAGTCCACCGTGCGCAAATCCACCAAACCGAAACTGCCTGAGGTAGACAGCGCCAAGGCGCCTGCCAAAGGCGCGGCCAAGCCGGTGGCCAAGTCGGCTCCTGCGCCAAAGCCTGCGGCCGACAGCAAACCCAAGGCAGCGCCTAAAGCAGCTCCGAAGCCTGCGGCCAAGCCGGCTGCAAAACCGGCAACTGCGGCGGCGTCCAGTGCGCCGGCCAAAAAAGATGCACCTGCCAAACCTGCTGCTGCCAAGAAGCCGCGCAAGCCGTCAAATTCTTGAAACTCTTCTGGCTCGGTGCCAGTCCATTGTTACAGGTCCCGCTCTGATCCAGAGACGGGACCTGCTGCAACCCCATACTTTATCTTCGATGTTGGAGCCCCTGCGGCTTCGATAGCGGTCTTGGCCGCTCAGAAAATCATTAGACGTCAGGAAGGCACCATGAATACGAAGTCAACTCCAGCGGCAGATGAAAGCTCCGCTTCGCACGACAGTTCTGCCAGCACCCCGACGCGCATTCGTGAAGGGCTTCCCTTCCCTCTCGGTGCCAGCTGGGATGGTCTGGGTGTAAACTTCGCCCTGTTCTCGGCCAACGCCACCAAAGTCGAACTCTGCCTGTTCGATTCGACCGGTGAAGTAGAGCTGGAGCGTATCGAGCTTCCGGAATACACCGACGAGATCTACCACGGCTATCTGCCCGACGCTCACCCTGGGCTGATTTACGGCTACCGTGTTTATGGTCCTTACGATCCGAAGAACGGCCATCGCTTCAACCACAACAAACTGCTGATCGACCCGTACGCCAAGCAGTTGGTCGGTGAGCTCAAATGGTCGGAAGCGTTGTTCGGCTACACCATCGGCCATGCTGACGGCGACCTGAGCTTCGACGAGCGCGACAGCGCGCCGTTCGTGCCAAAAAGCAAGGTGATTGACGAGGCCTACACTTGGGGCCGCGATCAGCGCGTCGGTACGCCGTGGGACAAGACCATTTTCTATGAGACCCACGTGCGCGGCATCACCATGCGCCACCCTGAGGTCGCGGAAGAGTTACGCGGTACGTTTGCAGGCCTGGGATCAGCGCCCGTCGTCGATCACATCCGCAAGCTGGGCGTGACGTCTGTCGAGCTGCTGCCGATCCATGCGTTCGTCAACGATCAGCATTTGTTGCAAAAAGGCATGACCAACTACTGGGGCTATAACAGCATCGCGTTCTTCGCCCCGGACCCGCGCTACCTGGCCAGCGGCAAGATCGCCGAGTTCAAGGAAATGGTCGCGCACCTGCACCATGCAGGCCTGGAGGTCATTCTCGACGTGGTCTACAACCACACCGCCGAAGGCAACGAGCTGGGTCCGACCCTGTCGATGCGCGGTATCGACAACGCCTCGTATTACCGGCTGATGCCGGACGACAAACGCTATTACATCAACGATTCCGGTACCGGCAACACCCTCGACCTGAGCCACCCTTGCGTATTGCAGATGGTCACCGACTCGCTGCGTTACTGGGCGTCGGAAATGCACGTCGACGGCTTCCGTTTCGACCTGGCGACCATTCTCGGTCGTTACCACGATGGTTTCGATGAGCGTCACAGCTTCCTGGTTGCGTGCCGTCAGGACCCGGTCCTGCGTCAGGTCAAACTGGTCGCCGAGCCTTGGGATTGCGGCCCGGGTGGCTATCAAGTGGGCGGCTTCCCGCCGGGCTGGATGGAATGGAACGACAAGTTCCGTGACACCGTGCGGGCCTTCTGGAAAGGCGACGAAGGCCAACTGGCCGACTTCGCTGCACGCATGACTGCTTCGGGCAACATGTTCAACCAGCGCGGTCGCCGCCCTCAGGCGTCGGTGAACTTCATCACTGCGCACGATGGCTTCACGCTGCACGACCTGGTGTCGTACAACGACAAGCACAACGAGGCCAACGACGAAAACAACCAGGACGGCAGCAATAACAACGTGTCCTGGAACCACGGCGTCGAAGGTCCGACCGAAGACCCGGAAATCAACACCCTGCGTCTGCGCCAGATGCGTAACTTCTTCGCCACATTGCTGCTGGCTCAAGGCACGCCGATGATCGTTGCCGGTGATGAATTCGCGCGCACTCAGCACGGCAACAACAATGCCTATTGCCAGGACAGTGAAATTGGCTGGATCAACTGGGACCTGGACGAAGACGGCGAAGCGCTGCTCAAGTTCGTCACCCGTGTGATCAAGTTGCGTCAGAGCTACCCTATCCTGCGTCGTAGCCGCTTTTTGGTCGGCGACTACAACGAAGAAATCGGCGTCAAGGACGTAACCTGGCTTGCGCCAAGTGGCGAAGAAATGAGTGTCGAGCAGTGGCACGATGCCAACGGCCGCTGCCTGGGCATGCTGATGGATGGCCGCGCGCAGGAAACCGGCATTCGTCGTCCGGGTGCCGACGCCACGCTGCTGTTGGTGGTCAACTCGCACCATGACGGCGTCAACTTCACCTTGCCGGAAGTACCGGAAGGCACCCATTACGAGTGCCTGATCGACACTAATCAGGACGATGCACGCAGCAAGGAGCAGTTTGCGTTCGGTTCGCATTACACCGTCACCCCACGTTCGCTGCTGCTGTTTGAAGTCAAGCGTGAAGATCAGCAATGACTGATGCCTTGAGTGAGTTTCTCGACTGGCGCAAGCATGGCTATGCCGATACGCGCGCGCTGGGCGAGTGCTTGCAGGCACTGGTCAATGAAGGTCTGGACCAACTCCCCCTGCCTGCCTGCGGTCAGACTCTTGAGCGCTGGCAGGCGCTGGCCTGCGTGGCAGGCCACGACCTGGGGTTGTGCAAGTTGTACGAGGGGCACACAGATGCATTGGCGATCATGGCCGAACTGGGTGCCCCGCCCCCCGAACAATTCAGCACCTGGGGCATGTGGGCGGCAGAGCCGCCGCAGGCGCGGGTGACATTAAGTGGCAAAGGCGATTCGCTTCGCCTGAACGGCCGCAAGGCCTGGTGCTCAGGCGCGAATGCCCTGAGCCACGCATTGATCACCGTATGGGACGAAGCGCATCGCCAGCAACTGGTTGCGGTGCGCCTCGATCAACCCGGTGTGCACATCACCAAAGATGGCTGGCGTGCAGTGGGCATGGGTGCCACGGGCAGCGTCGAGGTGGTGTTCGAGAATGCCGACGGACAGCTTGTCGGCGCACCCGGCGGCTACCTGCAAAGACCCGGTTTCTGGCACGGCGGCATCGGCATCGCAGCCTGCTGGTATGGCGCGTCCCGCTCCATTGCGCAGCGCCTGCTTGCGCACATCGGCAAACGTGAAGAGCCGCACGCCCTCGCCCATCTGGGCGCGGTAGACGTGGCGTTGCACGCTGCAATTGACGTCCTGCGTGCCGCTGCCGTGCACCTGGATCAGGCACCGACGGAACCCGCTGAAATTCTGGCCCGGCGCTGCCGAGCCTATGTCGAGCAGTCCGCAGAGCTGGTCATTCAACATGTAGGCCGCGCAGTCGGCGCTGGCCCTTACTGCAAGGACCCGCATTTCGCCCGATTGATTACCGATCTGCCGGTCTTTTTACGACAAAGCCACGCCGAGCAGGATCTGGCGGCGCTGGGCCAGTTGGCTGGCAAGCAGTCGCAGGCTGTCCGGCCCTGGTCATTATGAGAGTGCATGTATGAAAGTGTACGGTCATGAGTGAAGCCTTTGTAGTGAGCGACAACGCATCGGACCAAGGCACACCGCTGGCCGCCTGGAATGCCTCGGCCAGACTGGGCGCATTGCCGGCGATCACCGCCGACCTGCTGGTGCCGCCCAACTGCCGGGCGGTGATCATCGCCCCGCACCCGGATGATGAAATACTTGGCTGCGGCGGCCTGATGAGCCAATTGGCGCAACTGCAACGCAACCTGCTGCTGATTTCGGTGACCGACGGCACCGCCAGCCATCCGGGCTCGGCGCTCTGGCCTGTCGAGCGCCTTGCAGACTGCCGTCCTCAGGAAAGCGCGCAAGCCCTGAACCGTCTCCAAATCCCCCTTGAACAGCTCGCCTGGACAAGAGGCGGCTTTGCAGATGGCACGCTTGGCGAACATGAAGACCGGCTGGTGGAGTTTCTTGCCCAGCAGTTGGGGCCCACCGATGTGGTGTTTGCCACTTGGGCAGGCGACGGCCACCCCGATCATGAAGCCGTCGGCCGCGCCAGTGCCAGAGCCTGCGCCATAACCGGCGCGCAGCTTCACGAAGTACCGATCTGGGCCTGGCACTGGGCTGACCCCGAGGACGAGCGTTTGCCCTGGGATCGTGCTCGCAAACTGTTGCTGGACCCCACGACACTCGCGCACAAACGCAGTGCTGCTCAGGCTTTTACCAGTCAGTTGCAGGGCGACCCCGCCATCGGCTTGGCGCCGGTACTGCCCGAGGCTGTTCTGGAGCGCCTGCTGCAACCCTTTGAGGTGGTGTTTACATGAGCGTCGCCGACAGCTATTTCGATGAGTTATTCCGTAACAACGACGACCCGTGGGCGTTCAAACAGCGCTGGTACGAGCGACGCAAGCGCGCCCTGACGCTCGCCGCCCTGCCCCGCGAGCGCTACAGGGCGATATTCGAGCCCGGTTGCGCCAATGGCGAACTCAGCGCCGACCTTGCCGAACGCTGCGACATGCTGGTGTGTTGTGACACATCGACCCAAGCAGTCGAACTGGCGCGCCAGCGTCTGGCAGATGTGCCCCATGCCAGAGTTGTGCAAGCCCGCTTGCCGCACCAATGGCCGGCGGGGCAGTTTGATCTGATCGTCTTCAGTGAACTGGGTTATTACCTGGACGCCGCTGACCTGCATCGCCTGATCGACTGCGCATTGGCGGCGCTGTCGCCGGATGGCCAACTGCTCGCCTGTCACTGGCGCCCGGACATCGAGGGCTGCCCGCTGAACGCGCAGGCGGTCCACGCGATCCTGGCCGAACGGCTATCCATGCACCGACTTTTCAGTCATCACGAACAGGATTTTCTGCTGGACCTGTGGAGTCGTGATGGAACCTCCGTGGCAGAACAGGAATTCTCCGATGATCGGCATATTGATCCCGGTGCACAATGAAGAGCAGCTACTCGATTTGTGTCTTGAAACGATAAAACAGGCTGCCGCGCACCCGGCCCTCAAGGGCGAGCAGGTGGAAGTGCTGGTGGTTCTCGACAGTTGCACTGATCGCTCGGCTGAGATCGCACGCGCGCACGGTGTGATGATTCTCGAAGTGACTGCACGCAATGTCGGGCAGGCACGCGCTGAAGGTGCTGCATTCCTGCTCGACAGAGGCGCACGCTGGCTCGCATGCACTGATGGCGACAGCAGCGTGGCCAGTGACTGGCTGGCCGAGCAATTGGCGCTGGATGCCGACGCGGTATGCGGAACCGTCACACCAGGAGACTGGAACAATGAGATCTCGGCCGCCGCCCAGGCGGCTTACCTTAAGCATTACCAGCAACGTGATGGTCATCGACACATTCACGGGGCCAATCTGGGCGTGAGTTCGATTGCCTACATCAGCGCGGGCGGGTTTCCGTCACTGACCTGCCACGAAGATGTCCATCTGGTACGCCAGCTGGAACTGATCGGCGCGCGAATCGCCTGGAGCTGCCGCCCAAGAGTGACGACTAGCACACGCCTGGACTCCAAGGCCAGAGGCGGATTCGGCGACTACCTGAGCTCGCTGAACGCCTGAGCGGCTGTCGCTGACGCCGACTACAGGCTGCACATCACTGATGATGGGCAGTTTGCATGCCTGAATGATCAGCATCGGAGGAATTGAGTGCTGCGCTGAAAAACCGCACGGCTTCGGCACTCAGGTTGCGGTGAATGTCTTCGCGGTCCACACCGTCCGGGTCGTTGCACAGTAACGGGGCGGCCTCGCGTTGCTCGTCACTGCACGGTGCCATGAAGACAAAGTGCCCTGCCCCCGCCAACAGCTTGTAGTCCGGTGCCTGTGGCAGCTTGCGCGCCAGCGCTTCGGCATTTCTGTCGAGCGCCAACAGTTGATCGTCATCGCCGGCGTACATCAGCACCGGCACATGGACATCACCCAGTGTGTGACGGCCAAACATCAGGCTCAACGGTGCCATCAACATCAGCGCACCGACCCGAGGGTCAGCCTGGGCGTGCAAGTCATCCCGGTCGGCAACCAGCTCGCCCTGAGTCTTGCAGGCGTCACGGTCTGTCGGGCGTTCCAGGCAGTATTGGCGCAGGCGCTGCAGGTCAGGTTGCGCGCCTGCCAGTATCAGCGCGGTCTCGCCGCCTGCGGAGTAGCCGATCACGCCCACCTGACGGGCATTGAGATAAGGCGCGAGTAGGGGGTCGAGCAAGGCGGTGCTGATGGCTTCGGAGATCTGCAATGGGCGGCCATACAAATTGCTCAAACTGCCCAGGCGACTGTGATCACGGTCGTTGTCGCCGGGGTGCACCACCGCAACCACCACAAAGCCCTGACGGGCGAGCGACGTTGCCAGGTCGTGCAGCGCCAGCGGCGTGCCGGTGTTGCCGTGGGACAGCAGCAACAACGGGAAGCGGCCCATCGCAATCGGCGCATCTTCACTGGCTTCGACGCGGTAGCCGTGAATGGTGCTCAGGTGTTCGCTGCCGGTTGAGGGGTAGAACGCAATGGCCTGCACGGGCTGTGAATCCAGCGGGTCGGGGAAACTCAGTGCGCGGTAGCCCGCGCTCCAGGCTTCATCCGCCTGAGCGTGCACCGAAATCAGGCTATCGAGCAGGCAAACCAGCATCACTGCACAAAGACGTACCATGGCAAGGCCCAACCTTTGCAATTCCGGAAACCTGGTCCGGACAGTCCGTTAAGCGCTTGTGTCGAGCATCTTGCTCCAGCGCGCCGTTCTCACCCAGATGAGAGTGTTGAAAACAGAATTAGTGCACAAGCCGGGCCACAATCACCCTGCTGTTTTTCGCAGTGTTGAACCGTTTCGCAAAAGCTGAAAAAACGCCCTGCAATGCCGTCAGTTTAATACCGTCATGGCCCGTTTACCTGTAAGGAAGCTGTCAAGGTTGCAGCCAGCGTGCCCCGTACAAAAAAACTCCACAACCCGACGTAAAACCGTGCGCCGAGTGTGGAGCTTTTTATTCAAGCGACTACCGATCAGGCGGCCAACAGCTCGCTCTCGATCTGCTGCTTCGCGGCGGCCATGGCGTTGGCGCGAGGCTCTTCGCCGTACGCCAGGCCGTGTGCGCGAACGAACTGCAGGTCGGTGATACCGATGAAGGCAAACAGTGCCTTGAGCAACTCTTCGTGGCCAGCGCCGGTTGGCAGCCCTTGGTGCAGACCACCGGAAGTGGAAACGATAATGACTTTCTTGCCGCCGCACAGGCCTTCAGGCCCGGCTTCGGAATAACGGAAAGTGCGACCCGCAACAGCAATGCGATCAATCCACGCTTTCAACTGCGACGGAATGCTGAAGTTGTACATCGGCGCACCGATCACCAGCACGTCGGCGTCGAGAAACTGCTGCAACGTGGCTTCGTTATTGTCGACTTCCTGCTGCTGCGCGGCATCACGTGCTTCTACCGGAGTGCCCGCTGCGGCAAGGCTGGCCGCAGAGAAATGCCCCAGGGCTTCGCTGGCCAGATCGCGATAGGTCACGTGGCTATCGGCGTGGGTGCTTTTATAAGCCTCGACAACATCACGGGACAGCTGACGCGAAGCGGAATGATCGCCGAGGATGCTGGAATCAAGGTGCAGAATGTTCATAACGGGCTTCCCAAGTGAGTATCGCCGGTGGGCGACCAAGTGAGGAGCATCCTATCTGTGATCGTAATGTTTGATTAGTCGCCCTGAATGCGACTGTTCGTTCTATGTAAGGAACAATAAAGCGACTCTGGATTGTGCGTCAGTTCCGTGAACGAGCTCTCGAAGGCATCCAGCAAGCCCCTGACGGCGGGCAGCAGACCCCGGCGCGAGACGAACACTGCGTGCAGAATGCCGCACTTGGGTCGATGCGCATCGAACAGCTCCACCATACGGCCCTGCTGCAAGGCTTCCCTGACCAGAATTTCCGGCAGTTGCGCCACCCCGACACCCTGTAGAGCGGCTTGCAGGATAGCGTCCAGGTCCGAGCTGACCAGCCGCGGCGCGTGCCGCACTTCGACATAATGGCCCGGTCCGTTTTCCAGCAGCCAGCGATGTTCCGGCGTGGAAGAGGTCACATCAAGACTCGGCAGCCTGGCTAACGCTTCAAATGATGCGTTAGCCGGGAGCAGCGCAGCCAGATCAGGGTGTGCAACCAGCCGTTGCGCGCTGTGGCCGAGCGTTTTGACCACCAGACCGTCGTCTTCCAGCGGCGGAAAACGTACCCGCAATGCAATATCGATGTTCTCGATCAGCGGATCGACACGCCGGTTGGTGCTTTCGATGTGCACCTGCACTTTGGGGTGCGCCGCCATGAAACCGGCAATGGCCTCGTTGATGCCCATGGCTGCCATCGCAGGCGGGCAACTGATAACCACCTTGCCCTGAGGTTCGGATTTGGAACGCTGAATGGCTTCTTCGGCAGCGTCGGCCTCCACCAGCATCGCCACGCAATGGCCGTAATAATCACGACCGCTTTCAGTCACGGCAAACTTGCGGGTCGAACGATGAATCAGGCTAACGCCCAGGCGCTCTTCCAGTCCGGCAATGCGTCGACTGAGCTTGGACTTGGGGATCCCGAGCTTGCGGCTGGCAGGCGCAAAGCCTCGGCATTCGACCACCTGGACGAAATAAAATAGATCGTTGAGATCAAACACCCGGCCACCTCGCTTTCAGAGCCGCGAGTATGCAGCGCCGTGGCAAGCGCCTCAAGACCGGGTTTTCGGGCCTTGCAGATTACTCAGCAGTCAAAAACGCCAGCACTGCCGCCGAAAAAGCCTCCCCGGCCTCGACGCTGGACAGGTGCGCGGCGTGCAGTTCGATCATCTGCGCCCCCTGAATGCGCTCGACCATGAAGCGGCCGTCGGCAGGCGTTGTGACAGCATCTTCGGTGCCGCAGACCACCAGCACCGGCAGCGTGATCGAAGCAATCTGCTCACGGAAATCGGCGTCGCGCACCGCTGCACAATTGGCGGCGTAACCTTGCGGCGAGGTGCGAGCCAGCATGCCGACAACCGTGTCGACCCGATCCGGCTCGGCGAGTGCGAACGCAGGCGTGAACCAGCGCGCTACCGAGGCGTCACGCAACGCAACCATCGCCGCATGCCCGTCACGCAGCACGGTGTCGATACGAGGGTTCCAGATATCAGGGTTGCCGATCTTTGCCGCCGTGTTGCACAGCACGACCCGCTGCAAGCGCTCGCTCGCATTGATCGCCAGCCACTGACCGATCAGGCCGCCCATGGACAGGCCGCAAAAAAACGCCTTGCCAATGCCCAGTGCATCAAGCAGCGCCAGAACATCGCGACCGTTCTGCTCGATGCTGTAAGTGCCCTCACTGACCACCGATTTACCGTGCCCGCGCGTGTCGTAGCGCAACACCTGAAAATGACCGGTAAACGCCGCAATCTGGTTGTCCCACATGTGCAGATCGGTGCCCAACGAATTGGACAACACCAGTACCGGCGCACCGGCCGGGCCTTCCAGCAGGTAATTGAGTTCACCATCGGCGAGTTGCACAGCAGGCATACGAGGCTCCAGAGAAAGGCAAACCCGCACACTAATCAGTGTGGCGGCAGCATACAATCCGCTGATCGAATATCCGTGCGGCTATCGAACAGCTTGGCGTTCGACGCCAGATCAAGGAGGCCACTCCATGTACAAAGAAGACATCGCCAGATTCTGCCTGAGCCTGCCCGGCGCGCGCGAGGACTACAAGTGGGGCGGCGTGCGGGTGTTTTCCATCGTCGAAAAGAAGATGTTCGCGCTCATGGACCTGACCGGTCAGGACCTCTCATTCAAGGTCCACCCGGAATTGTTTCTGGGCTATGTCGATCGGCCCGGCATACGTCCTGCGCCGTACCTGGCGCGGGCACACTGGGTCAGCGTGGCAGACCTGCATACGCTGAGTGACGAAGAAGTCCGCGACCTGCTGACCCGCTCGCACCAACTGGTTGTGGGCAAACTGTCGAAAGTGAAGCAGATCGGCCTGAAGTTATAGAGGCGCTGCCTGCAAAAAAGGCACTGCTTGCAAAAAGGGTAACGCCTGCCACAACCGCTTGCCCAGAAACAGCCAGTCGATCCACAGCGCCTGATGCACCAGCACGATCAGCCAGAACACGACCTGAAAAGACACCTTGCGGGTCTTGTGGCGAAACACCTGTTGCGCCAGTAATGCGCCCGGCCAGCCGCCCAGCAACTCGACCGTGTGCAAAACGTTTTCCGGCGTGCGCTGGCCGCCGTTTCCGGCCTGGCGCTTGTCGTGGCGATAAAGCATAAACGCAAACAGGCTCATGACCGTCAGGGCAATTGCCGGGACCATCATGCCCTGCCTGACCCACAGCAACGCCGATCCGTAGACCGGCAGCGCGCACAACAGCGCAAACACCACCAGCTTGAGGCGCAGTTGCTGAACGGGCGCCCTGCCCCGGCTGGCAGGCGCGCCAGTGCGGCGTGTGGTCGTCATGCCTTGGCCGACGCCCAGTCGATCCAGCCAAACTGCCAGGTCGCCAGAATCAGCAGGCCGAAGGCAATCCGATACCAGGCAAACACCGCGTAGCTGTGGGTGGCGATGAACTTGAGCAACGCGCGAACAGCGATCATCGCGAAGACGAACGAGGTGATGAAGCCGATGGCGAAGACCGCGAAGTCGTCCGGGCGAAACATGTCACGGTACTTGTAGCCCGAATACACCGCCGCACCGACCATGGTCGGCATGGCCAGGAAGAACGAGAATTCGGTCGCCGCCTTGCGTGACAGACCGAACAGCAGGCCGCCAATGATGGTCGAGCCTGAACGCGATGTTCCGGGAATCATCGCCAGACACTGCACCAGGCCGATTTTCAGCGCGTCGCGCCACGTCATGTCATCGACGGTCTCGGTGCGCACCGTGTGCACCCGACGCTCGGCCCAGAGCATGATCACACCGCCAACCACCAGCGCAGTCGCCACAGTGATGGCGTTGAACAGGTAGTGGTGAATCGTGTCGGCGAAGATCACCCCCAATACGACCGCAGGCATGAACGCGATCAGCAGGTTGAGGGTGAAACGCTGTGCCTCTTGCTGCTTGGGCAGGCCCACAACAACGTCGAGAATCTTGCGCCGAAACTCCCAGACCACGGCCAGAATCGCACCCAGTTGGATGATGATATTGAAGGCCATGGCACGCTCGCCGCCAAAATCGATCAAGTCGGCGACGATGATCTGATGCCCGGTGCTGGAGATCGGCAAAAACTCCGTCAGCCCTTCCACAATACCCAATATCAACGCCTGAGCAGCGGTCCAAAGATCCATCATTCCCCCATGAAGCGATGCCGCAGGCTCGCTGTTTGATGTTGTTGTGTAAAAAATGGTTGCCACTATGCCGCCGCACGCCTGAACGTAGCTTGAACCTGCAGCGAGCTTGAAACTGCGCGTCGAGCGAGTGCCAGGCGCGGAATGCTAGCAGACCCGCACGCAGCGCGCCTGCTGGCGTTGCACCTGACACAACTCAAGCTCCCCGCCGCACAAAGAAGCGCATACAATCGCCGCCCTGACGCTCACAACCCTCATACACCTAACCAAGGAGCCGCCATGTCCGGGCTTGAACTCTTCGCTGCCGCCATCGGCGTTATCGCAGTCTGGCTGACAGTGAAGCAGAATCCCTGGTGCTGGCCGATCGGGCTGGTGATGGTGGTGATCTACATCTGGATTTTTTTCGATGTGAAGCTGTATTCGGACATGCTGTTGCAGGTGATTTACGCCGGTTTACAGGTCTATGGCTGGCTGCAGTGGACGCGCCACGGCAACGGCTTGCCGATCAAAAGGGTCACGGTACTGCCTGGCCGTTCGGTTGTTAACGGGCTGGCGGTCGGCGCGGTCATCAGTGTCGCGTTGGGCGCAGGCATGGCGCACTTCACCGACGCCGTACAGCCCTGGCTGGACGCAGCCCTGACCGGTTTCAGCCTGGTGGCGCAGGTATGGATGGCGCAAAAGCGCGTTCAGTGCTGGCCGCTGTGGATCCTGCTCGATGTGATTTTTGTCGGTCTGTTTGTCTATAAAGAGCTGTACCTGACCGCTGCATTGTACGCGCTGTTCACCCTGCTGGCCTTACAGGGCTGGCGCGAATGGCGCAACGATCTGGTGCTGGCGCGATGAGAGTGTTGGTGCTGACCGGCCCGGAATCGAGCGGCAAGAGCTGGCTCTCGGCCGAAATACAGCGTCGGTTCGGCGGGGTTCTGGTCGGCGAATACGTGCGTCACTTCATTGATCAACAAGACCGCGATACGACCTACGTTGATATTCCGGCTATTGCTCAGGGTCAGTTGGCCTGGGAAGACGCCGCACGTACTGCGCTGCCCCGCTTGCTGATTCTTGATACGCACTTGCTGAGCAACCTGCTCTGGAGCCGCGCCCTGTTCGGCGATTGCCCGGCGTGGATCGAACAGCAGTTGCTGAGCAGAACCTACGACCTGCACCTGCTGCTGTCCCCCGAAGGCGTGGAATGGATCAGCGACGGGCAGCGCTGCCAGCCCCACCTGCGCGAGCGTCAGGCCTTTTTCGACGCCGGCCGGGAGTGGCTGGCCCGCCATCATCAGACCTTTCAAGTGATCGGCGGCGACTGGCAACAACGCCGTGAACAGGCGATGGCGGCTGTCTCGCTGTTACTGGAGCCTTCAGCGGAGCTATAAAGAGCCTCAGCGGACCTGCAAAAGGCCCTCAGCGGGGCAGCAAAAACCCTCAGCGGATCTGGTGCTTGTGTAACAGCCGATAGAACGTTGGCCGCGAGATGCCCAGTACTTTGGCCGCCACACTGAGGTTGTCACTGTGGCGCGTCAGCACATCGCACAACGCCTGCCGCTCGGCACGGGACTTGTACTCTTCCAGCGTGCCCATGCTCCCGGCAACATCCTCTTCGCCCAGCAAACCCAGGTTAGCTGCTTCTATCTGCTTGCCTTCGGCCAGCACCAACCCGCGCCGCACCCGGCTGGCCAGCTCGCGCACATTGCCCGGCCAGTCGTGCTTGCCCAGCGCAACCAGCGCGTCCTGACTGAAACTGCGCGCTCGCCTGCCGGTTTCCTGGCTGAACACATGGGCGAAATGGTTGGCCAGCAAAACCAGATCACCATGACGTTCACGCAGTGGCGCAATACCCACCTGCAGGACGCTCAGTTGGTAATACAAATCCTCGCGGAAACGCTTTTTGCGCACTGCTGTTTCAAGGTCCTCACGGGTCGCGGCCACTACCCGAACGTCAACCGCTATCGGCTCTTTGTCGCCCGGCCGTTCGATTTTGCGCTCCTCCAGAAAGCGCAGCAGGTCAGCCTGAGTGTCCAGCGGCAGATCGCCGACTTCATCGAGCAACAGCGTACCTCCGTGCGCGGCTTCGATCAGCCCGATGCTGCGCTCGTGCGCGGAGCCAGTGTCATCGCCGAACAGCTCCGCGTGGATCGAATGTTCGGCGAGCGCGGCGCAATCGACAACCACAAAGGGTTTGTCGCGGCGCTGGGACTGGGCATGCAGGCTGCGTGCAATCAACTCTTTGCCGGCACCGCGCTCGCCACGGATCAACACCGGCGAGTCAATGGGTGCCAGCTTGCTCAACAGCTTGCGCAGTTCACGGATCGGTCGGCTTTCGCCCAGCAGTTCGGGCCCGGCACTGGACGCCGGTGGCGCGGGGTCCACCTTGATCAGCGCTTTTTCGAGCGAGGCCTGGAGGCGATTTACATCGAACGGCAGGGTGTGAAAATCGAAAAACCAACGGCAGACAAAATCGCCGATTTTCTCGCGGCGCAGGTCATTGGCTGACAACACGGCGACCCAGCGCATGTTGCTGCGGGTAAAACGTTCTTCGAGTTCGCGCAGGTGTTCGAAATGATCAGCCTTGAGGTAAATCAGGCCTACGTCGTAGTCCGTGGCGGACTCAGAATCCAGCGTTTTGTCGTGTACCGTCCATCCGGCATCCTTTAAAACAGTGACCAAAGGATGACAGTCATCTGCGCCGTCAATCATTAGCAGGCGTTGCGTTGGGGCCAGTCCGTGCATGAAGTTTCCTTGGCGCCCGGCGTCGAGTTGATTTTTTAAAAACTTTTTATAAACAGCATGTTGGCGAGCCCAACTATCACCCTAGCAAATATTTGACGCGACCTTGTACCGTTTGAATCTAATATTCATAACCAGACGTCATTAACGGTCTATGCGGCGGATACCGTTCGCCTGGAAAATCATTCGTGCGTTCATCAAAAAAAATTCCGTATGTTTTTTTGTGAAGGGTGTGACTCATGCCCCCCTGTCGTTCATCAACACAAGTAACCAGCCGGACGGTTAGCCCGCCGACGTGACTGAACTGATATGGGCACCTGAGGATTTGACCATGAACGCCCCACTGCGCTTCAACGATGCACTTCTGATCGCTGGACACGCTTTTGAACCCTTCCAGTGTGTTGCCTGGGCACCACAGGACGGTAACGGCGAATTGAGCCTGACGGTGATTGACCGCACCAGCAACCGTATCGGTCGCAAGCAGATTTCGAGCAGCACGTACTCGGACAAGCGGCAGCTGGCGAGTGTTCTGGAACAGGCCCGCGCAGAAATCCGCAATGAAGGTTACGACCTTATGCCGTGGACCATGCCTGCTTGATGTGCGCTGTGTTTGTCGAGATTGCGTAGACCCTCAAGCCCCTGAAAACGGGGCGGAGCCAAAGTCGCTTCGCGCTCGGCTATACACACATCTTGAAGAGCCCAGGAAGGGGGTGGGTGAATTGCAGTATCAGGCTGGATATGCACCTTTGGGGTGAGCTTGCTCAAGAAGACGATGGCCCAGGCGCTGCATTTTCAACCATCGTGCGGCGCTCCGTCGTGATGCCGCTTCAATTATCGTGCGACGCTCTGCGTCGCACGCCGTTCTGGACGCTCTGCGTCCTATCCTGAGTATGCCGCGCAGGTCTGTGGCGCGGAGCATCACACTGCGGTTCTGTGATATCAGTGATGTTTGTTTACGACTCAAGTCACCTTTTCGCCCCTCGGCGACTGACTTTGAAGGATCAAAGTAAGCAAATGTATGGTCAGCCCACCTCCTGCAATCGCAGTTCGATGAGCGGTAAAGCA